>JAGQQT010000194.1 GCA_020426065.1 Planctomycetaceae bacterium
CGGGTTTTTTCCTCCTGTGAAGAAAAAAATGCCGCGATCATCGAAAGCCTCAACCAGTTGCTGGACGAGGGCCGGGCCATTCTGATTGGAACACCATCCGTGGGCACATCCGATCGACTCAGTGCTGCCCTGCATGAAGCCGGCATTCGACACGAAGTCCTCAACGCCCGCTATCATGAAATCGAAGCGGAAATTGTCTCTCGCGCCGGGCAGGATCGAGCGGTGACCATTGCGACCAACATGGCCGGTCGGGGAACCGATATCAAGCTGGAAGAAAGTGTCCGGAAGTCTGGTGGACTGCACGTGATTGCCACCGAAATGCACAGCTCAGCCCGTATCGATCGTCAGCTTGTTGGACGTTCTGCAAGGCAAGGTGACCCCGGTTCTTTTCAATTCTTTCTTTCTCTGGATGACGAGCTGCTGACCAGCCTCCCTCCTGAAAAACTGGGCCGGATCCGTGAACAGGGGCAGGCCGCCAGCAAGGGAGAACTGCCAGCCAGCTGGAGGAAAGTCTTTGAAAGAACCCAGCGATTTCTGGAAAAACAGCACTACAAACAGCGCAAACAGATGTTGAAACACGAAAAAAAGCAGATGGAAACATACCGCCGGATCGGGTTGAATCCCTACCTGGAGTCAGCCGATCAGTAACAGGAGAACTTCCCGTTCGGGCACGGTTCCATTCTGGTTTCCGTTTTCCTGTCGTTGCATTCTGCAGCCATATCCGTCATCTTGAATCAATCTGACGAACTTCCCTGCTGACAGGAAAGTTCCCTTCAACGCGGTCATCTGCATAATCGGTGCCTGCGAAGGATCTTTGAGGGCGAAATTCATGGACCGTTTGAATACTTCAGCAGCTGTTGCTGCCCAGTACATTTCAGGGAAAGCCTCTCTGCATGGTTTGCTGGCAGCGTTCCTGGTAAGCATCGTGATTGCTCCTGCTCAGGGAGCAGAACCGATCGTCGCCACCAACTGTTCGATTGCCGCTCTCCTGACTGCCAAAGTCGCCAGCGATCGTCCCGGGGTGCTGGAAGAAGTCCGCTGCGAAGAGGGGGACCAGGTTCAGGCGGGAGAAACCATTGCCAACCTGCGTGATGATGTGACTTCTGCCCTTGTCGATATTGCCCGCAAGCAGACGGAAAACGATATCGATATCCGCCTGGCTGAAAAAACGAGTGAAGTGGCTGCGGCTGAATACGAACAGGCAGTCAATGCGAACGCCAATCCGAATCTGCAGGTTGTGACCCGCTATGAATTACGACGCCTGAAGCTGTCAGCCGAACAGACAGAACTGCAGATCGAACAGGCACGTCACGAGTTTGATGTCAAAAAGCTGGAACTGGTTGAAGCCGAAGAACGGCTGAAAGAACACCTGATCGTGAGCCCGATTACCGGAATGGTGGTCCGGCGTTATCGCATGAGTGGCGAGTCTGTTCAGCAGGGTTCTGAAATCATTGAGATTGTCGATTTCGAGACTTTGAAAATCGAAGGGTTTATCGACCTGGCTGATTCCTGGAATCTCAAGCCTGGCGATCCCGTTGTCGTCCGGCTTGAAAGCCCTAACCTTCCGTCTTCGGTGCGGGAAAAAACCTTCAACGGAAAAATCCGCTTCATAGACGGGGCAGTCACTCCCGTGACGGAGCGGGTGCGGGTCTGGGCTGAAGTCAAAAACGAAGCTGGTTTTCTGAAGCCGGGCTTGCGTGCGACCATGGAAATCAGCAGCCCGGATAATCGGTCAGCAACTCCCTGATGCCAGACTGCTTCACCAATCCGGCACAAGGCAGATTGAAGCGAGGAGGATTTTTTCTGCAATGGACCAGCTGAAAAATTTTGATGAGTTCTCTTCGATCTTTCGTCGCTCGGTAATTCCTCACTTTCAGTTTGAAACCTGGAAAGTCGAAACGGCCTGTCTGATCGTCGATCAGAACTCTGCAGAGCCAGAACCAGTCATCGAGCGGTTGAAAACGTTTTCGCCAGCTCTGGCAGAGGCTCACGAATGGAAGACCATTCAGGTCGACAAGTCCTCAACTGTTGAGAGCGTGGAACAGCAACTCGCCGCCTCACTTCCGGATCTGATTGTGACCTGGAGGCATCTGTGTGAAACCCAGATGCATCCACATCACAGTCTTGGCGTTTATGTCGATGTATTGACCCAGGTTGTGCCACGCCCGATTCTCCTGCTGCCGGGCGAGTGTTCCCAGGGAGCAGAAAAACTGCCACCCAAATGTCAGAACATCCTGATTGCCACCGACCATGCCATCCAGGAGTCCAGACTGATTCATCAGGCGGTAGCCATGGGAGGAAAAGAGGCTTCCATCATCCTGGGGCATGTTGAAGATGATCTGTCCTATCAGCGTTATCTGCAGGCCATTGAGCGGATCCCGGAAATCAATACCGAAATCGCGGCTGAAAAGCTGTTGTCACAACTGCTGCACGATGCGGATCGATTCGGTGTTCATGTCGCTGAGCAACTTGCCGAACAGTATCCCGACCTGACCCTGAAAACCGAAACCATGCTGGGACATCGGGTGCAGACCTTCCGCAAGCTGGTGGAATCACAGCAGACCGACCTGCTGGTGATGAACACCAAAGATCAGGATCAGCTGGCCATGCACGGCCTGGCTTATTCACTCAGCATTGAATTGCGGGACATTGCTCAACTGCTCGTCTGAATTGAAAGAGCAGCCTCTGTCCGCATGCAACCGGCCTGAAAACCAGCTCTAAAACTGGTAGCTAGGGTTCTTGGAATCAAAATCGAAATCGGTAAAGCCGATGTTCGTGCGAAGATTCGTGTAGGTGTATTCTTCCAGCAGTGGGGCGGGATCACCTTCTTTCAGAGGAAATCCATAACACTCACAACGGATCGGCAGGTCTGTTTCCTTATCCAGATACAACCGGGTTGTGCTGAATTTGAACTGGCGTCGGGGAGTTGGATGTGAGGTTTCGACGACGCGGCAGGAAACATTCCCCAGCTGGGCATTCGGATAATATTTCACATCACATTCGCCAAATTGCGATTCGGCGGTCCAGGTCTCAATCATCTTTTCGGTCATGTTCTGAATGCCAATCATCGTGATCGGATAACGGTTTCCCTGCATCGCCTGATTTGAGTTCACATCCAGGGAGACCGTCCCAAACATCGCCGTGATTCCGGTTCCTTCGTGAGCGAGAATTTTATTGTCATTCTTGCCAGCCACATACAGAACTTCCCGTCCTGCATTGGGCTCACGGAATTTGAGATAGACACTAAACGGCTGGTGTCGGACCTTGATTTCCATTTGTGTGGTGGTGAGTTCCTTGCCGATCATTTCCCGTTTGGTCAGCACGGCCTGATAATCCTGCACGTTTTTCACGGCGGCTTCAGCCGTTTTGGCCATTTTGATGACCGGAACAAATGGATGACCTTCCGGAATCCCCTGTGCTGATGCGGGCAGACCGTGTGTCAATCCAACCACGAAACAAACAGCCAGCATCCTGGAAACGAGAGATCTTGAGAGAATTGAAATCACAGCAGGAACTCCGACGTCGGATGAAGGTGGCATTTTCATTGCTGGCAGGGAAACAATTCAGTTACCGTTCAATCACATGATCCGCAAAACCGCATCATGTGGTTGTGCCATCATCATTTGTATCGTCGCTTCAGCAGCCAACGATCATGTAACTCCCAATCAGACTGAAAGTTATAGATCTCAATGGCCACACAGTTTCACCAGATTCTCAGGTTGGGCATGCCAACATCCCCGAACACGTGTTTACTCTCGATGCAGGAGAATCCAGTTGGTCCTATTCTGTGCATTTCGGAGGTGTCGATCAAGGGGACTTCCAGATTCTGAATGTATGTCTAGCAAAAAAGAAAGCACCTGCAAACTCGCAGGTGCTTTCAGGATCAGATCGATTTCAGCGGGAAGAGTGGGCGTAGTTCTCTTCGCAGGACTGCTTTACCAAGTAATCTTCGGTGAAATTAGGGGCTTACGACATCATCGTCGTCGTTGGCTTCACTGATCACGATGGCTGTTACAGCAGAGAGGGCAACAATTGCTGCCAGACCAGCGCCACCACCTGGACAGGAATTGCAGGTCCGACGCAGAATCTGAGCCCGTTCCGCATTTCCGTTGACCAGCAGCACCTGGGATTTCCCGGCGGGTGGAGCAACTTGCTGATCCCATGCCCGGACAGCGACTGAACCAGTTTCGGTCGACAGTTCGTACAGTCCGGTCTGCATGTTTGAGAGAACGAATTCTCCATTTGCATTCGAGACAGTTTCGGCCACAACCTGACCGTGGAATGAAGCTTTCACAGCAGCTCCAGCCAGCAGTTGTCCCTGATCGTTGACGACCCGACCACTGAGGTTGCCACCGACCAGTACCACGTCGGCAACTTCTGCTTTTTGAGTGACAGCAGCTTCGACTGGGGCAGCTTCGAGTCGAGACTGGGGCGCAATCATTCCCAGACAAGCCAAACCAACCATCGAACGTTTAATGAGTCCAAGATACATTCCCAAATCCTTTGTTCCGTGTATGACACCAACTGAGAGAACTGTTGTGAAGATGGACGACGAATCCGCCTCGTCCCAGCGCCGGAACGTCGTGCGGTTCAGAAACTTCACACCAGTCGACCAAAACAACTCGGTCAACAGTCAGTTCGTCCTGCAGCAATGTTAAGCTGCAGACTTTTGGGAGGTCACAAGGGCCGCGTGTAGAATGTGGAAACAAAATCCACTACGACCGGAACATTCAGTAAATCAGGACCTGGGTCTACCCCTGCAAAGCTCAGGGACTGACAATCACCTGGCCTCCATCATCGATCAGGGCAGCAATCCCCAGGCCGACACCGACAACAGATGTTGCCAGAATGGCATAATCCATGGAATCGTAACACTGAGATCTCAGGGTGTCCCCCACGACCAGCAGAACCGCTGGTCTGGCAGCTGGGCAGGCCACTCGGGCATCCCAGACTCTCACCACTGAAGTTCGATTCTCGCACCGCAACTGATAGACACCAGGAGAAAGCTCTCCCAGTGCGAACGCTCCTTCCTGGTTCGTCTGCGTGGACTGTAATGTTTTCCCAGATTGAACCAGTTCAATCTTCTTGTCCTGCTGCAGATTTCCATCTGAATCAACAACCCGGCCCAACAGCTGACCTTGCTGCAGAGCGACATCAGCAACTTTGCTGGCTCGGGAAACTGATTTTGCAGCTGGACTGGTTTCCTGTGCCTGAAGCATGGAGCAGTCAGGAATCAGCAAACTGAAGGACAACAGGCAGGCAAGTGTGCGGATCATTGAATTTCCTTGAAGGAGAAAGAAGGCTTCAGGGAAAGGGGGAGGAAAGCAGGAGATCTCTTAAAAAAAGCGTGATAGCGGGCGGTTGCACGCTATCACGCTTGAGAGAACTCACTCGTCACGTGCTGAGATTACGGGCTGACAATAACCTGGTTTTCACAGCAGTCGTCAGCGATGGCAATGATTGCCACGATCAGGGCAGCCACGGCAATACCGATCACAGCCCATTCACGGCGATTGAATCCGCCGAATCCACCGCCACCGCCGCCGCCACCGCCGCCGCCAACACAATCCTGTGCACGGGTGGCTTCACCAGTGACGATCAGGACTTTGGGTTTGGCAACGGGAGGAGCAACATTGCCTTCCCACAGACGGACAACACTCTGAGTTTTGTCTGTAGAAACCTGATACAGACCGCTCTTCAGATTGCTGATGACAAAGTCGCCATTTTCATTGGTGTTGGCACTGCCAACCAGTTTGCTGCCCAGGCTCACCTTAACGGTGGTGCCTTTTTCAATGGTTCCGTTTCCGTCAACCACTTTACCGGTCAAAGCGCCGTTGTTGAGCGAAACGTCAACAATCTGTGGCTGGCTGGCTACGTTGGTAGCCGGAGCATTTGGCTCAACAGCCATGGCCGGGGAAACCATCCCAAAGCAGGCCAGGCAGGCAAGTGCCCATTGAATTTGTTTGAATTTCTTCATCCTTGAGATCCTTCTGAAAAAATGTTCGCAGTCCTGTCCAAGACTTTTGAGGGGGTTCGTTCAGCCTTCCGAAGCTGAACATATTTTTCGAAGATTCGTCAGAATGGGATTCCAGGAACGAATCGACAGGTTTCGTATGATCCCCTTAATCCTATTAGTCGGAATTCTCTGTTCACTTAAGTAGCCTGACTCTGTCCGATAGGGTCTTTTGTACGATTTACATCATTAACGTCCGCCAGAACTTCCAAGTTTGACATTTCACCAATCAGCGAACTTGGATTCTTTGACGTCAGCAAGATTCGCAGATTTTCGCACCGCAGTTTCTGGACGCTTTTCCCAGCGGAATTTATCATCAGGCGAAATATCTCGAACTTCGCTGAAATCTTGCCCCAGAGAGGTAGGTCATTCGATGCCCATCGCAACACCGGAACAATATGGAAAAATGCTGGATGCTGCCCAAAAGGGTGATTACGCCTATCCAGCCATCAACATCACCTCTCTGGTCACCCTCAATGCGGCCCTGAAGGGGTTTGCAGACAAGAAATCAGATGGAATCATCCAGGTCTCACTGGGCGGAGGGAAATTCGCCTCGGGAATCAATGTGGGCAATGCCGCTGAGGGGGCAATTGTTCTGGCCGAAGCAGCTCACTACCTGGCCGACAAGTACAACATCCTGGTCGCCCTCCACACCGACCATTGCCAGCCGGACAAAGTCGACAGCTTCCTCAAACCACTGATCGCAGCCACAGCCAAACGGCGGGCTGCTGGAAAAGGGAATCTGTTCCAGTCCCACATGCTGGATGCTTCCGAGTTGCCACTCGCTGAAAACATGAAACTTTCCCAGGAACTGCTGAAACTTTGTGCAGAACAGGAAATCATTCTGGAAGTGGAAGCCGGCGTGGTGGGCGGCGAGGAAGACGGAGTCGATCACTCCGATGCCCCGGCCGAGAAACTGTACACCTCGCCCGAAGACATGCTGACCGTCTACGAGAAGCTGCAGGGCCTGGGCCGGTACATGTTTGCCGCCACCTTCGGCAATGTGCATGGCAGCTACAAGCCGGGTGCCGTCAAACTGCGGCCGGAAATCCTGCGGGACGGACAGCAGGCCGTGATGAAGCAGTACGGCAAAGAGGCCGAGTTCGACCTGGTATTCCACGGTGGTTCCGGCACACCGATGGAGCAGATTCGGGAGACGCTGGATTACGGTGTGGTGAAGATGAACATCGACACCGACACCCAGTACTCGTTCACCCGGCCGATCGTCGATCACATCATGAAGAATTACGATGGTGTGCTGAAGATTGACGGCGAGATCGGCAACAAGAAGACCTACGATCCCCGCAGCTACCTCGCCGCGGCCGAAAAACAGACCGCCCAGCGGATGTCGGCCGCCTGCGACGATCTGCTCTCCACCGGGAAAACGATCTTCGGCAAGGTCTGACGTTCCCGCCCGGCGGAC
>JAGQQT010000195.1 GCA_020426065.1 Planctomycetaceae bacterium
TTGACCAACATTATCAGTAATAGTGCAGTTATATATCTTAACTGTTTTTCCTGACTTGATTCCTGCGGGATTATTGCTTACCACACTACCGACAATTGTAATACTTTCATCGGCAACAATAGCTCCTATCGCACCGTCTGAGACAATATTTCTCTCTTTGTCTTGTTCGTAGTTGTTTCTGACAATTGTGTCTTCAATGTATATATTTCGAACAGAATATATTGCGGCTCCTGCACTATAAATTATTGTCCCAGACCGGGGGCCATCCTTAGTGATTGCGTTTCATTCAAAAACGCATCTTTTGATGCTCGCAAAAGTTTCGTTGTGTAAAAATGCTAATGCCCCTCCAGCACCACCTGCTCCAATTGTGTAATTATTTGTAAAGGCTGAATCCTGTATATCTCCAAATGTTGATTGAATAGCACCTCCTCGTGCTTCATCTTTTTTTGTTGAATTATCATGAAAATTGGATTGTGATCTAATTACTTGACTGCTCCCAATCGCCCCGCCGGACGAGCTAATGCCGTATGTTCTATTGCTAATGAAATCAGAATTAGTAGACACAATTGTACCACCTCCAATAGCACCACCTTTTGAGGCGTTTCCAGTCGTGAGATTATTAACAAAAAGACTATTGGTGCAAGTTAGAATATAAGTCCAAATAGCACCTCCATCTGCATCTCCTCCTCTAGTGCTATTAAATTCGAATTCACTGTTGTCTACCGAAACAGTTTCAGAAGAGAAAATAGCGCCGCCGAATGCATTCAATCCAAGTGTTTTATTATCGAAAAAATAGCAATTGCTTATTAAGATATTAGTATTTCGACCTGCTCTTATCGCTGCTCCTCCTGTTAAATTCTGAGCCCCAGACGTAGTGCCATCCTCAGTCGTCATCCCTTTCGTGAGCGTCATTCCTTCAAAGCTGACCTCTCCCACGTCTTTTGGGATGTCAAAGATCCGGGATTGTCTCTGGCCGTTGATGACTGTGTTTTCCGGCCCGTTGCCGATGATGCTCAGCGGTTGAGTGATTGTCATCTGGCCATATTGCTGGCCTTCCAGAAAGAGTGTTACTCCATCGAGCGAGGCTGCAAACCGGATGGTGTCGATATTGGCGTCGTTATTGGCAAGTTCGACCGCCTCTCGTAATGATGTTCCCGTTCCGACACCCGGACCATCGTTTTCGTCGACCGCTGTGTTGACCAGGATCTCATTGGCACTCAACTGAATGCGGCTTTCGAGCACTTCAGCGATTGCACTCGAGCGATTTACAGCCGACTGACTGGCGCGCGCATTGCGAGCAGCAAAAAACTTCTGGATCATCTGCAGATTCATGTCGGAACGTTTTATTAATGAGGCAAAATGAGTGGTATAAGCAGGTACAGATTATTGGCAGGTGCTCTACCCTGTGTCAAACACACTGTCATTCCATTCAGTACTTCTACAGCATCACAATATGCATTCTTTGTACCCTGAAATGAACCGCTTAACAGGGTTGGAGCACCAATTGCAGAGAGAAAGCCGAGGCCCCATTTTCAAAGGATGACTACCTCCCCGCAGTGGTCGTGGCTAGAATCGCATGTGGCTTTTTTGTTATTCCTGACCAGAAGGCGATGCGATGCTCCGGAATCGAATTCTTGTAGTTTGGATCTACTCTCTATTTGTATTGGCTCACTCAGCTTTCGGTCTGGCCGAAGACCTTGCTCCTCAGGATCGAGCGTTGCAGGAGTATTTTGAGGACCAGACAGCCCAGGTTGAGAAGTCAACAATCAAGCTGCTCAGCACGGATTATCCAGCCCATCAGGAGGAGTACCGGGCAGAGCTGGCAGAAATGCTGGGACTTTCCCCGCTGCCGGAGCGAACTGACCTCAAAGCGACAATCACTGGTGAACTGGTTTACGATGACATCGTCATCAAAAAGCTGCACTACCAGGCTTCACCCGGATTGTATGTGACGGCGAATCTGTACGTGCCGAAAGAACAGACCGAGCCGCTCCCCGCGATTCTCTATGTCTGCGGGCATTCGCGAAATGTTGAGGGAGAAGTGAGCTACGGGAACAAAGCCGGTTATCATCATCACGGCGTCTGGTTTGCCCGGAATGGTTATGTCTGCCTGATGATCGATACGATTCAGCTGGGCGAATTTCAGGGAGTTCATCACGGAACCTATCGAATGGGAATGTGGTGGTGGAATGCCCGCGGCTACACCCCCGCTGGAGTGGAAGCCTGGAACGGGATTCGGGGAATCGATTACCTGCAGTCATTACCGGAAGTGGATCCGGAACGGATTGGCGTGACAGGCCGGAGCGGTGGAGGAGCGTATTCCTGGTGGGTGGCCGCCCTGGATACCCGCGTGAAAGCAGCCGTTCCGGTAGCGGGGATTACCTCGATGAGAAACCACATTGTCGATGGTTGTATTTCCGGGCACTGCGACTGCATGTTTCAGGTCAACAGCCAGCAGTGGGATTACGCCATGGTCAGTGCGCTGGTTGCACCGCGTCCATTACTGCTGACCAATACAGACAAAGACACCATCTTTCCGCTCGATGGAGTGATGGATGTCTTCTGGAAAACCCGCAGCGTGTACGAGCAGTTTGATGCAGAGAAAAATCTGGGACTGGCCATTTCCGAAGGCCCGCACAAGGACACCCAGCGTCTGCAGGTGAATGCATTCGAATGGTTTGACCGGTTCCTCAAGCAACGGGACGAACAGGCATTACCTGCAGAAAAAATCGCGACTCCATCTGAGCTGAGGGTATTTGAAGAACTGCCTGCAGACGAAATCACATCCCATGCTCACGATACTTTTGTGAAAGCAGCTGAAGTTCCACTCCCCAAATCGCTGGTTGAGTGGAAGAAAATGCGAGGGAAGTGGAGTCAGCAGTTACGGAAATACTGCTTTGCCGCCTGGCCGGAGCAAGGGGCCGCCTCTGCCCCCACACCTGTCAAATCCGATGAAAGCTGGCCCGAAAATGTGGAGGACTATACGTTCCAATCACAAGCACATGTTCCGTTACGCTTTCTGGTTCAGGAAGCAGCCAACCTGGACCGAAACAAACCCGTCAGCTGTGAACTGCAGATTGTGGAAGACGCCGAATCTGAGCGGGAAGCCTTGACTGGGGAACTGGAGCCGCAGACGATTCGGGTTGTGTTTGCTCCCCGGGGATTGGGCCGAGATGCCTGGACGGGAGATGAAAAAGCTTTGACGCACATCCGCAGGCGTTTTGCACTGCTGGGACAATCACTGGATGCGATGCGGGTTTATGATATCAAGTCCCTGGGGCATCAACTGCGAACCGCGATGCCTTACGAAGTCAAAAAACTGACGGGAGTTGCCAGCAATCAGTCTGCCGGAAACCTGTTGTATGCCAGCCTGTTTTCTGACCAGCCATTTGATCAACTTCAGTTGACACACCTGCCAAAATCTCACATGGATGGTCCGGTCTACCTGAATGTGCTCAAATTCCTGGATCTGCCACAGGCACTGGCTGTCGCGGCGGAAGGAACAACGATCACACTTCAGGAAGCGGACCCTGCCGTACTCGAATACCTGCAGGACCTCAGTAAAATCGAGGGCATCCGCGTACAACAAGTCACCTGCAATGGGCAGCAGGTCACTCAACTCAATCCCGCTCAACAATCAGAACATCTTTCCGAAGCGGTGGTCGACATGTGGAATCAAACGATGGGTGGCATGCAGTTCTGGAGCGATCTGCATTTTCTGGCTCAGTATCGCATCCAGCAGAATGTGTTCACGCAGCAGTGCCGCCTGCTGGACCGGAAGAACAAGCGATACGCAACTGGAAGTTTCGCCGAATGCCAGGCAACTCTGGACAAGCTTCGCATTGAGGAGAATCTGCAGCCTGCGACGGGCGAAGTCGTCATTCTCCTGCACGGAATTGTCCGCTCCGCTCACTCGTTTGACCCCATGCAAAAGCAGCTTGAGCAGGAAGGCTATTACGTCTGCAACGTCAATTATCCGAGTACGCAGATCACGATCCAGCAGGCTGCCGAGAATCTGAATCGGGTGATTTCCTCACTGTCAGAAGCGAGCAAGATCCACCTGGTTGGTCACAGCATGGGAGGACTCGTGATTCGGGCCTGGTTTGGCCTGGAGCAAAGCCAGGAAGTCAGAGAGACCCGGATTGGCAAAGTCGTAATGATGGGTACGCCCAATCATGGAGCGGAGATGGCCGATTTTTTTGCGAAGTTCCCCCCTTATCAATGGGTCATGGGCCAGGCGGGTCAACAACTGCGGACGACCGATGAAACCATCCGCTCACTCCCCATCCCCACCGTTCCCTTTGGAATCATCGCAGGTGCCCGAGGCACTCAGTCGAAAGGCTACAATCCTTTGCTGGAAGGTGATGATGACGGAACAGTCACCGTGGCCAGCACCCATCTGGAAGGAGCCACCGATTTTTATACCTATCCCGCTCTGCACATGTTTCTGATGCGGGACCAGCGTTCGATCGATGCGGTCAGTCATTTCCTGCGAAAAGGAACTTTCCTTTCCGAGCAGTCCTCACTGGGGCAATAGTTCCTGTAGGAAGGACATTGTCAATGCGTACTCTCTTTGTGCTGCTGACTTTGCTGGTTTTTACAGGGTCAGCATTCGCCACGCCCCAGATGGCGGACATCATCATTTACGGCAAGCGGAAATATGTGCTTTACGAAGTTCCCATGCTCGGGTTGTGGGACTTTGAGGAAACCAGAGGTTATCCGCTGGGGGATGGTCGGAAAAAGCCGCCGCAATTCGACCTCCGCAGCACTGCCAACTGGGATGGTTATGAAGCGGAGTTCGAAATCCGCGACTCCCGGCTTTATCTCAACAAGCTGAAAGGTTACATCAACGGCAAAAAACAGCTCAACGAGCAGATTCTCCCGGAGTACAAGTTCCCAACCGTGGCAACCTGGTACACGGGCCGGATCCATCTGGCCGTAGGGGATGCTAATGAGCAGACTGGTGAACTCACCTCAGTCCTGGTTTTCGAGATCGAACAGGGACTCGTCAAATCCCTGAGCTTTCATGAAAAGATGCAACCCGACTGGACCTGGAATGGATTTCCGGAACCTGAAGAAAGTGATGATGGCAAGGAGTAATCCTGCTTCACACCAAGTGGCACGCCCCGAGTGGAGCGAAGCGAAATGATGGGCGTGGCTTGTGTCTGCCTTGGGTGACTTGCAAAAAGAGTCTGGTCGTATTGATTCGAACAACTGAATGCCTCACGATCATTCGCCACGCCCATCCGCTGCGCTACTGAGCGTGCCATCTTCCATTTTGAATCGATATTTAAACGGATTTCGCTCTTCTGAAAACACGGGGAATTACGACTGATCTTTTTTGGTTTTGCGTTTGGTTACCTGTATGCCATTCCCAAGTGCAACTCCCAACGCAATTCCAATTCCCACACCGACAGGAATATTGTTCATGGCAGCTCCGATAGCTGCACCAATACCAATCCCAATAGCTAGACCAAGCCCCATATCATGGCTTTCGTAAGAACAAATCTGATAAGCAGGTAAAACCAACCTGAAAAACGTTTTCTTGCAAGTTGCCATTCTTTCATGGTTCATCTGGTTCCAAGTATAACTGAACCAATCACGGATTGGCCACTTCTTCCGCACTCGCCGTTCCCGTGCGGGCCAGTTCGCGGCGGGCGGTGGCCATTTCGCCGGGGGTCATGTTGAGCAGTTTTGCCAGGATCAGGCCTTCCTCGGTGGTTACTGATTTCAGCAGGCGGAATTCCTGTTTGCGGTACATGCCCACTGGAACTCCACGCCAGTAGACAATGCGATTGCTGGGGAGCGCCGGGACGCGGCTTTCCTGCGTGATGATTCCAGCCAGGTTGAGCGGGTCAGTCCCCTTGAGGATGACGACGGCATCACCATCGGTTGACTCATTCCGCAGTTTGCGCAGTTGAGCGACCACATCCGAAGAAGCGTATTGTTCCCCCGCCACACCCCGAATGAAACGGCCGCCACGGATTTCCCCACGGGCTTCCAGCCGTCGATAGCACTGCACCAGTTCAAACCAGCGGGGAGCCCCCTGCTCCCGTTCGAGCAGATCGCGAAAGACAACTCCCCAGCGGTTGAGTAACTGCCAGGCCCAGAATTCAATCCGCTGCTGCATCCGGGCCGGATCATCCAGCACACCTTCCCGCCGCCAGATGGACCAGCGGCCCGCTCGCGGTGCGAGTTGGGGTTTGAGCTGCATTCTGCCAAAACCGCGATAGCTGGTATTGGGACGACTGGCCCCGCTGCCGATCAGATTTCGCAAACCGGCCATGCCATCTGAACTGATCCAGCCGCGGGAAACCAGTTCGCCCAACGCTTCATTGAGGTGCGTGGGGAGCAGTTCGAGAATCTGTCCGAGGTCGTTGGCAAACATGGCTCCCTGATGCTGCAGGACTGTTAACAGGTCCTGAGCGGAGCCAGTCAGGTCTTCCGGCTTCAATGTGCCCCGCTCCGGCAGCAACCATGGGGCATCTTCTCGTCGGAACAGGCCGATCAGCGAATTCTTCGAGAGCCGATAGGTTGGCCTTCCTTTGGCCGGGGCATTTTTCATCGCCGGGAACAGTCGTCCCCAGCCGACTTCGCCGGTCACGCACAGTTCATCTAACCAGCTGGCCGAATAATCCTTGACCCGATGCCGCAGCAGATCCCGCTCCCAGGAAACAGCCGGCAGGTCGAGTCCCTGCAGTTGACAAATGGAACGAAAAACTCCCTCCAGTCCTTCCCGGCGATGAGCAGGATGCAGGCCGTGATGGCGGAACAGAAACCGCATGTAGGTTTCGACCTCAACTGGTTCAATCTGCTTTCGCAGCCCTTCCATTGTGAGTCGATGAATCCGACTGAGCAATCGTCGGTGGCACCATTCGATCTCGCTTTCCTGATCCGAAGAGCGAAATCGTCCCCGCAGGACCAGCCCTTCTCCTTCCAGTGCTTCGAATGTGGCATCCAGTTGCGAGACAGTCCACCCGAGTTGTTCAGCAAGTTCATGAGAGGTCACTGGCCCGAGAGACTCCATCCAGCCACGAAGAATATCCCGTCGGGCATCCGTGGTGGCGGGTGGTGTTTTGCTGAAGGAGAGTATCGGCGTGTTGATCTCGGGATTTCGCGACAACTCCGGCCAGAGCACCTCTGCATAATGTAAACGCTCAGCGGCGACCAGGAACTGACGATTCTCCTCGGTCGTGATCACGGTTGCCCGTCCGGTTTCCCGCAGGCGTTCCATCCAGTCCGTCCATGCATTCAGATCATTGAGGGGAACCAGAATCCGGGTAAGCAGGTAATCGTGCAGTTCATCTTCGCAGCGAATGAGTGGGGCCGCTTCTTCAATCACACGCTCAATGGCGAGCGGATCGAGCCTGCTCAGATCGCTGGCCGATTCCACTGTTACCGATCGTCGCGTGCCGACCGCACGGGCTC
>JAGQQT010000196.1 GCA_020426065.1 Planctomycetaceae bacterium
GAATGGGGACGGCCCATAACGGATGAACGGACACTGTTCGAAAAAATCTGTCTCGAAGGTTTTCAGGCTGGATTGAGCTGGATCACGATCCTGAAAAAGCGGGAGGCCTTCCGCAAGGCATTCTCCAACTTCGAAGCGGAAGCGGTGGCCCGCTATCGCCCCACACAGGTTGACAAGTTACTGCAGAACGCCGGGATTGTAAGGCATCGCAAGAAGATTGAATCGGCCATCAACAATGCCAGGCAAACTCTGCAGATCCAGCAGGATTTTGGTTCGCTGGCCAGTTTCGTGTGGCAGTTTGTTCCTGAAAAACGGACCGTGCTCAAATCCCGCAAAGGGATTCTCGCCCAGACACCCGAGTCCACAGCCATGGCTAAAGCGTTCAAGAAACGGGGATTTTCGTTTCTGGGACCAACCACCTGCTACGCATTCATGCAGGCCATGGGAATGGTGAACGATCATCTGCAGCGGTGTTCAATCTGGCAGCAGGTTGACCAGGACTGGAAACAGTTCAGGATCCCTCAACTGTGAACAGACTTTTCAATTCTTTGATCTGCCTTACTTTGAAAGAATTGATTTTGCCAGTCGGACTGTAGTGGACTGAATATCTACGATATCGCTGATCTGGGGTGCGTATCCGCCAGCCATGGCAATTGCGACCGGCACATTCCTGTCCCGCATCCATTCCAGGACCAGACGGTCCCGCTCCTGCAATCCGCTTTTGGTCAGCTTCATCCGCCCAAACCGGTCTTCCTGAAACGGATCCGCTCCGGCCAGGTAAAACACAAACCCGGGTTGAAAGCGACTCGAAATCTTCTCCAGCCCCGTCTGCAGCAACCGCAGATACTCTTCATCCCTAGTCTCATCATCCAGAGCAAGATCCAGATCACTGATTTCTTTGTGCAGGGGAAAATTATGAGCACCATGAATTGAAAACGTAAACACACTCGGATCGTCTCGAAAGATGGCAGCGGTCCCATTTCCCTGATGCACATCGCAATCAATCACCAGGATGTTTCTCAGCCCAAACTGAGATTGCAATTGCCGGGCGGCCACCGCCACATCATTGAACACACAGTAACCTTCGCCGCGATCGGCAAAGGCATGATGCGTGCCGCCCGCCAGGTTGATTCCAAAACCGCAGGCAAGTGCCGCTTCCGCTGCGCCCAGTGTTGCTCCAGTGGAGTGCCGGGATCGGATCACCAGTTTTTCCGACCAGGGAAAACCAATTCTCCGCATCGCTTTCGGATCAATCGTTCCCTGAAAAATACTCTGCAGATAGGCTTCGGCATGGACGCGCTGCAACTCTTTATCCGTCGCGGAACGTGATGGGATCAGGCTGGCCGCATCAACGAGTCCCTCCTGGCAGATTCGATCCCGTAATGCCCGGTACTTGTCGACCGGGAAGCGATGTCCCGAAGGGAGCGGGAGTGCATGCTGGTCGCTGTAGTAGACTTTCATGACGCCGCAAACGCCCTCAAGCGTGTTGCCACCCGGACAATCCGCTGTACGGCCTCTGCAACATCCGCCTGGGTCAACTGGCGATGCAGACTGAATCGGACCGCTGATCTGGCCAGTTCCGGCTCAATTCCCATCGCCAGTAAAACCGGCGAGGGTTCTGCCGATCCACTCGCACAGGCACTCCCCAGCGAACAGCAGACTCCTTCCAGGTCCAGCGAGGCCAGCATTGCTTCCCCGTCCACTCCTGAAAACATCACGTTACTGGTGTTGGGCAGTCGGGGTGCCTCCCGTCCGTTGATCGAAATTTCTGATAACGATTCCAGGAGCAGGTTTTCAAATCGGTCTCGCAAAGCCAGCAGTTCCGCATAACGCTCTGCAGCATGATCGTGCCAGTCCCGCAGGGTTTCAGCCAGACCTGCAATTAACGGAACGGCTTCCGTTCCGGGCCGTCGGCCTTTTTCCTGGAATCCCCCTACCAGAGAGGGCGTGAAAGGATAGCCCTCTTTCAGTAACAGCACGCCAACTCCACGAGGTCCATGGCACTTGTGCACTGCACCACTGGCTGCAGTCGCCCCGAGTTCCTGAAATGAGACCGGGATCCTGCCCACCGCCTGCACAATATCAACATGCCAGGGAATCCGCTGCTCCGCACATTTTTCCCGAATGACCGAGCAATCCTGAATCACTCCCGTTTCATTGTGAGCCAGCAAGACGGCAACGAGGCCGACCTCAGACCAGTCCAGGCTCTTGAGGAATTCATGATCTATCAGGCCGGATCGGATCAGTGGAATTTCGATCCGCTTCCAGCCTCGTTGAATCAGTCGCTGGACAGATTCTCTTGTTGCAGGATGCTCGCCGTTCGTGGTCAGAATAGTGCGACGCTCAACTGGAACCGGTTCGGCCAGTCCCAGAATCGCCAGATTGGTCGATTCCGTCCCGCCGCTCGTGAAGATCACTTCAGAAGTTCGTGCCTGGAAAACCTGAGCGACGATCTGCCGGGATTCTTCCAGTTTTTTGCGGGCAATCCGGCCAATCTGATGGGCGCTGCCAGGATTACCGTAGCATTCCTGAGCCACTTTTGCCATCAGCTCCCACAAACCGGGGGCAGGCGGAGATGTTCCGTTGGCATCCAGGTAAAGTGGCTCTCGCGACATTTCTCAATCAGCCTCTGGCAGAAGTGCACTCAGCAAATCTGCCCTGCACAACGGCGGGAAAGTTCTATTCCGTTGCCGGAATCCGATAACGGTTCAGTGTCAACAATGCGAAACCTGTCCCGTATGGCTGATGATAGTCATACAACGGATAATCCCACCAGGAACCATCTTTTTCCTGCCGTTCCAGCATCAGTCTTGTAAGAGGATACGCATATTGAGCCCGCTCACTGACTGGTAACTCCTGCAGACACAACGAACCATAATAGTGGCCGTAGTAGTAGAAGTAGCCGGCCACCGAAAACCAGGCTTCGTGCGGGACTGGTCGCTTCCGACCGATATCCAGCCAGCCGTTCCGCACAATAAGCCGTTCGAGCCATTCCTTGATGCGCGGGTTGGTGATCGTTTCGTTGCCCCAATATCGCAGTGCAATGTTACAGGCCTGAGAGCGTCCGAGGCTTCCTCCAGGTCGATTGACCGGATGCATGGGCCGATCTTTCAAATACTCTCCATACAGGAAGCTGCCATCATTTTTTTCCTGCCTCAGAATTGCGGCAATGGCTCGTTTTCGAATGTTTTCCGGAGGCTGATAACCTCGCTGGGCCACTTCATGAAAAGCCACCAGGACCGTTGCCCCCACAAAGCTGATCGAATCACTGGTTGGATGCTGAGCCCCATAACGGAAATCGTAATACCCCCAGCCGCCATCCACCGATTCATAGCGGGTCAGCATGTCAAACTGCTGATCAATCAGATCCGAGATCTGTTTCAGTTTCTCGGGATCTTCCTTGTGCCGGTCATGCATGCGAGCCAGTGCCTGCAGGGCGTAGGCATGCCCCCAGACATTGTAAATGGCCGTCTGATCGGCACGGCGGAGATAGGGCAACTTTTCAATCATCCAGGCCTCTGCCAGATTGATGGCATCGGTACACTCTGGAAACTGGGGCTCCATTTCAATCAGGGCACTCAAGGCCAGAGCCGAGGTCCCCATGCGGAAGGCGTGATGGGCACCGGGAATGGGAGCATAGATATTCAAACCTTTGGTTCTGGTAGGAGAACCCCAGGAGCCATCTTCATTCTGATGAGTCAACAGAAAGTTAATGCCCCGTTTGATGGCGGCATCCAGTTCCGCTGCACTGACCGGTTCCTGCATGGCATCGGGAATCTGATCCTCTGCAATCGAGCCCACGCCGAACTTCTGGGTTTCCGGTTCATCTCCCCGTGCCAGCGTGCTGCTGACCAGTATCAACACGAAACATCCGAGTCGGGTTACTGAGAACATCCTGATCCCCGTTGAAAGTGACTTGAAGGCAGCGAGTCCTGCACACAGGTGTCCCTGGAATGCAGTTTTATCATGTCCGGATTCTATCGCCTGTCCGCCCCGGAAAAAACCCCGCTCAGGACCCAATCCTAAGACAGTTGACTATCGGCTTGCTGAGGGTGGCCCGGAAGAATTCCGGGCGGACGGAGTCCGTAGAAGGCTGCGAACACGCGACCAAGTCATAATTTCAAAGCCAATCTCTGCATATGGGCTATGAGAAAAGATGCTGAACAAGGTCGATCGAAAGACTGAACTGCAGCCTGAAACGGCTACGCCGCCCGGATTTCTTCCGGGCCACCCAGTGAATATGGCAAAGGTTATTCGGTCGCCGCTGCTGGGATTTTCTGCAGGAGTGAAGCGAAATAAGTCTGAAAGCGAGCGGTCATGGGAGCTTCGATCAGGATCGATTTCAGGCTGGTTTTGAGGTCTCCGGTTGATTTTCCACCGGTTAATTCCAGCGATGCCGTCATCACACCGGATCGGTTCTTCCAGCGGGTGGTCGAATCTGACCGCCACAGAATCTCCGGCATCTCCCAGATGGTTGGCAACTGAAACAGCACCGCCTCTTCATCCACCAGGGCAATCCTCAGTGATTCTGCCGGCAATGACTTCAGTTCATCCGGGATCTCGGGAATCTTGATCAGTCCAAACACCTGCTGAGGCAAAGAGGGAATCGCGTTCTCATCCAGTAAAAGGGCGATGCTCCGACATTCGCTGATCGAATATCTTTCAATCCGGGATTTTTGTTCCGGAAACTGCCGCAGCAATCGCTGCTGATAACTTTCATTCAGCATCGACTCGAGCTTGTCCTGGGCGACGCGGTAATACAAACCGAATTCCAGCAGCAGTTGTTCCGCTTCCGGCGCAAAGGAACCCACTTTTGCGTTCCATTCCAATAACACCTCCAGTAAATCTCGGATTCGGGCGTCGCCGGGATCGAGATCTGGAGGTGTGAACTGTGGAACAAACTGAGCCTGATCCACTGGAAGCTTCTCCCGCCACGCTTCACGTGCAGCGGCGGAAAACAAATTCCTCTGCCCGGAATGATGCAGCAGGTCGCGAACCCATTCGCAGGCTTGTCCCCATGCCACTTCTCTGACACCGACCAGGTATCCGAGCAGTGTGTTCAGGATTTCCCGATCCTGTTCCAGTTCCTGTCGGGGAGCCACTTTGTTTTTCCCCAGCGACAACTGCATTCCCAGATGGGCCTGAATCCCCTTGCGCCATTCCCGTCCCGCCTCCGTGGATTGACCATGGGCGACTTCCTGCTGCAGGATCTCGAGTCGTTCCAGCACGCCTCGACGCTCATTTTCCGAGAGCAGTTCGACATCCACTGTCGACCGGGAGATGGCTTTTCCGACAGACACTGCCCGATAGACCGCCAGCCGATCGTATTCATTCCTCAACTCCAGTTGAGACACTTCCCGCAGGCAACGCTGCAGCATTTCACGGGACTTGGGCAGTGCAGCCTGCAGCTGAGTCAACTCGACCGCATAACACCAGTTGGCATCCCGATAGCGGAAGTCTCCACTGTAAACGCTGGCCACTTCGTATCCGACTACCCGCACAAGACTATGGATCAGGCCGATCGCCTGCCGGTCAATCATGCGGGTTGCCAGGTGAGTGGCCCCCATTTTTCCCAGCTCGGTCGCCCCCCACCACAATCCGAGTGTTACTGGATTCACACTGGTTACCATGCGGCCAATCATCAGTCCCCGAGACGCCCAGCCCAGATAAGGCGCCGCCTTCCGATAGCTGCCATACGCTTTGACGGCCTTGCTGATCGTGTCATAAGTCTGCTGAATATTGGAGGCTTTCAAATTGAGCGGAAGCTGATCGAGGACAACCAGCAGATGCAGCCCGATCCGGTTCAACGCCCGCGCAATCTGCTCGGGTGACGTGTGCAGCAGTGGATTGTCTTCCTCAGGCAGGTAAATCTTGGCGATCTCCACCCCCAGGTCCAGCAGATCATTTCGCATCACCCGGGCATCAAAGCGACCATCATTCAGATAATGATTGCGACGGATTTTTTCATAGATCTCCTCGGCTTCCTGTTCCAGGATTTTTGCGACCTTCTGATCTTTCTCGATCAGTTGCTGACGCTCCTTCGGGGAAGACTGAGGATGATTCTCGAGCTGATATTCAGTCAGGTTGACCAGTTCCGGACTGTCCAGCCATTCATGCACGATGCGAAACTTTTCGGCCATCCGACGGGAATTCTGTTCCAGCCGGGCCGTTTCCTGTTCGAGCTGTTCAACGATCACCCTGCGATTGTCATCAAACTCTTTCCGCTCCCGATCCAGTTCTCTAATTGCCGGATCCCGGCCGGACTGCAGTTCCTGCCAGTTGAACCAGCTCAAAAGGCCCACGGCCACCAGTTGCAGGACTACCGTTGTGACCAGCACGGGCAGAGCAGTCGGATCATGGCGGCAGATCACCGCTCCGACACTCAGCACAAGCAGTGCCAGCACACTCATCACCCATACGATCCGATGTTTCATATTCTGGATTCTATTTCACAGCTGGTCTCACGGGCAGAGAGACGCCTGACCGGTTTCAGTCGGACGGGAAAATTCACGGCTTGGTATTGATCCCTCCCCGTTTCTGGTAACATTAACGAACGCCCGCCTGACTTTCCTGCCACCAGGGAATGGAACGAAAAACCTGCCTGCAGGATCAGACATTTGTCCGGAATGATCACTCAACACAAAGGGTTCTCCATGCTTTACGCTCTCAAATCACGCTTCACCTTTGCCGCCATGGCACTTTCTCTGGGTTTTCTGCTGACCGGCAGTCTGCAGGCTGCGGATGTCAATGTGGGAGACAAGGCTCCCGAATTCTCCGCTCAGGATGATCAGGGGCAGGTCTGGAACAGCTCAGACCACGTCGGCAAAAAGGTTCTGGTCGTTTACTTTTACCCTGCCGATATGACCGGGGGCTGCACCAAGCAGGCTTGTGGATTCCGGGATGACATGAACACACTGAAGGACAAGAATGTCGAAGTGGTGGGCGTGAGTGGCGATACAGTGGAGTCCCATCAGCTGTTCAAGAAAGCTCACGAGCTGAACTTCACCCTGCTGGCCGATCCCAGTGGCGATGTTGCCAAAGCATTCGGCGTCCCTACTAAAGAGGGTGGAAGTATTGATCGCACCGTAGACGGTAAAGACTATGTCCTGACCCGAGGAGTGACTGCATCCCGCTGGACCTTTGTCATCGATCAGAACGGCAAAGTCGTCTACAAGGACACCGCAGTCAAAGCTGCCGAAGACAGCCAGACAATCATCAAACTGATTCAAAAACTGCAATCTTAATCGAACTGGCAGCATTCAATCTTGAAGACAGAAACAGCATCCTGGTTTTGCCGGGATGCTGTTTTATTTTGCAGTACATGAAATAGATCTACACTTGCATTCCATTCAGCCACTCAAACACATTCACCCTCCCTCCGGGCAATAGTATCT
>JAGQQT010000197.1 GCA_020426065.1 Planctomycetaceae bacterium
CATTTCTGGTTTTCATTGTTTGCTCCACACTGATCTGCATCCCGCTGGCCTACTATTACGGGATTACTTCGATTTACCTGACGGATGTCGGTTTCACAGAGCCGGCCTCTTCCATGACCCTGGGCCAGATGTCCGAAATTGTATTCATGCTGCTGATTCCGTTTTTCTTCCGTCATCTGGGAGTGAAATGGATGATCCTGATTGGCATGCTGGCCTGGGTCCTGCGATACGCACTATTTGCAGTCGCCGCTCCCCAGCAGATTACCTGGATGTTGTTCCTGGGAATTCTGCTGCATGGCATCTGTTACGACTTCTTCTTTGTGACGGGCTTCATCTATACCGATAAAAAAGCCCCACCGAGCGTGCGTGGTCAGGCCCAGTCGATGCTGGTGTTTTTCACCCAGGGAGTGGGGATGTACTTTGGGTACAAAGTTGCATTTGGCCGGCTGGGTGATGTGAAGGCTCACGGAGACCTGGCAGCGGCAATCACGGCTGCCAGACCGGAAGGAGATTTGGGTTACATTGAAAAGCTCACGCAGATGTTCAATGTGGATCTGCCTGGTGTTGATCCGGAGTTGCTCTCCTCGGCCATGAACCAGTGGCAAAGTTTCTGGTGGTATCCGGCTGGAATGGCAGGTGCGATTGCCCTGATCTTCTTCCTATTCTTCTGGGATCAGATCGATACGACAACGCCACCTGCTGCAGAACCGGAAAGCCCGGACAGCATGTCAACAACGTGATGATGATTTTTTGCAACACATTTCCAGTTATTTGCTTGTGTGATCATGGGAAAAACGTGATGGGAATCGATGGCGAATCCCATCACAAATCGATATGATCTGCATCTCTGCTGCGACGGATTGATGTCTTTCTTGTGTTCACACAACAGATTCGTCAGCGCGGTTCTCTTTTGCTTCCTGTAGACAATCCGGTCAACTTCTGGTCATCTCGTCTTGACGACAAGATACTGGTGCTCGATATCATTGGGGTAAGGTAATGAAAGTTCTGACTCGTTGTGTCTCGGAGAGTTTCGTTATCGGAGACGAGATCGTTGTTACGGTCAAAGAAGTCGAATCAGAACACGCCACACTGGGAATTGAATCCCTGACACACGAATTTCCTTATCACGAAGTGACCGTCGCCATTTCCTCTCCGGAAATCGATCGGCTCCCCAGCCTGATACGTTGAGATCATGGGAACTGAGACACGATCATTGCAGGAACAGCCAGCACCGGGTGTTCCTTCGCTGCTTCCCAGGCATGTGGCAATCATCATGGATGGGAATGGTCGCTGGGCTCAACGTCGTGGCATGCCCCGCATTGAAGGACATCGGAACGGTGTCAAAACGGTTCGCAAAATTGTTCGCGAAGCGGCCAGTCTGGGTATTGAACAGCTTACGCTGTATTGCCTGAGCAGCGAGAACTGGAAACGCCCCGCACGTGAACTTTCCTTCCTGATGTTTCTGCTGGAAAAATATCTGGTGGAAGAGCGTAAAGAAATCCAGCAGCAGAAACTGCACTTTCGCACAATAGGCCGTATTCACGAACTGCCTCCCGGGATCATCCGGGAAATTGAAACCACTCTGCGTGAAACAGAACAGAACCCGGGGATGACACTTTGCCTGGCCCTGAATTATGGTGCCCGGGCAGAGATTGTCGATGCGGTGCGACGGCTGGCACAACAGCTGGCGGAAGGAAACCTGACCGCTGATCAGATTGATGAGAACGCCCTCTCGATGGCGCTCGACACAGCAGGCATGCCTGATCCCGACTTGGTAGTCCGGACCGCAGGCGAGATGCGGTTCAGCAACTTCCTGCTCTGGCAAAACAGTTATGCTGAATTCTGGGTCACCGAAAAATGCTGGCCTGACTTCCAGAAAGAAGATTTGCATGAAGCCATCAAGGCCTATCAGGCTCGGGACCGTCGCTTTGGAGGACTGAACTCCTGACTGGATTAGCAACCTCCTCCTCGCACTCATAACACGACTCTTTCATCTCCCGGTTTTGTCTTCCGCAACATACCATGAACGATCAGGATCAAAACGAGACCAAGTCGAGCAAGGGTAACCTGCGCTGGCGGTTGTTGATCTCCGTGATTCTCATCAGCCTGCTGGGGAGCCTGTTCTACTGGGATCACAAGATTGGGAGAGAGGCTCCCATTCTCCTGCTGATCTGTATCTTCCTGGCTGTTCGGGCCGCTTATGAACTGACGCGGTTGCTGGAAACGCGCGCATTCCGTCCCAAGTTTCCCCTGGTCGCTTTTGGTTCGGTCATCATCATCCTGGCCACCTGGCTGAAACCGCTGGGCATCGGTGAAGCCCAGATTGTGAATCTGTCCTATCTGGGCCCCACGATGCTGGCATTCAGCATGGTGGTGATGGGGCTGTTCCTGATCAGTGCCCTGCGTTTTCGCGAACCAGGCACAAGTATGGAAACACTCTCAGCCGAGATTTTTATCGTTGCTTATGTGGGTGTCTTTCTGAGCATGACTGCTCAACTCCGCTGGGTCGCAGGACCAGAAGCCGGTTACCTGGTGCTGGGCTCATTACTGGTCGCGACCAAGGGGGGAGATATTGGAGCCTATACGCTCGGCAGGCTGCTGGGCAATAAAAAGATGAGTCCCTTTCTGAGTCCGAAAAAAACCTGGTGGGGTGCACGGGGTGCGCTCATGACCTCGGCCCTGTTCAGCTGGATCTGGCTGACTTATGTGCCTCCCCTGTTTTCGCCGACCTGGGAACCCTGCCCATGGCCGCTTTCGATTCTGTACGGCATTGTCGTGGGTACTGCAGGCATGCTGGGTGACCTTTGCGAATCTCTTATCAAGCGGGATGTGGGCCAGAAAGATTCCGCCGCCCTGATGCCCGGCTTCGGTGGTTTGCTGGATCTGCTCGACAGTGTCCTCTACACCGCACCCATTGCTTATCTGTTCTGGAGCCTGTTTCCGATGGCGAGCTGGACCTGACGTTCGCGCTGGTCAAACTGGTACCTCGCATCTCATCGAACACTGCCTGGCAGAGTGTGCCGATTGAAAGGAAATCTCCTGTCAGGCGATTCAGGAATTGCTGTGAACATTTCCTGAGGCCTTCCAGATTTCTTCCGGAATCATCCCCTCGTTTCAGCTGGATTTCCGGCAGCCTCTCTCGCATGTGATAGGGTTGAACATTGACCCTTGGCACGCACTTTTACCAATCAGGAATGGAAGATCCTATGTCAAATCAAATCACCGGGACATTGTTGGCTGGAGCCTTGATGACCTTTGCGGGTACTGCTGCTCAGGCAGGTTGCCCTTGTGAATCGGGCGGGGGAATCGCGATGCCCGCTCCCATGATGATGGCCCATCCAGCCGGTTCGGACCAGATGACCGCAGCGCCTCCACTGGGAACAATCGGTCGGACCTACCAGTTGCCCAGCCGGGATATTCCGGCAGACAAGCACCCGCGCATTGCCATGCTGGACATCATCGCCCCAACCGCTGTCAGTGTGCGGGTTGTGAATGTCTATGTCCATCGCGAAGAAGATGATGTGGATGGATTTGAGGATGGCCGCCTGAAAGGCCTGTGGCGGTTTGAAACGTTACCGCTGATTCCGGGAAATCCCCACATCTACAAGATCATTTTCCGATTCTCTGAGGATCCCCTGGCCCGGGAGGAAGTTCGCTACGTTCGTCTGATTCCGGGGAGGATTTTGGAATACACCTATTGATCCGGCTGCACGTTTGCGTCATGCTGGATAACACATGGTGAGTCCAAGTGCTCGTTGAAATCACGTCCCTGCTCAGAATTGGAAAAAACATGCTTCGGAATTTTTTGCGACTGACCACCTTCTCGCTCGCAATCTGTTTTGCGATTTCTGCCACAACCGCAACTGCTCAAGCGGCGGATGATGGTCGCCTGGCGGCAATCGGCGGACTTTCGGCCGCTCACATGTACACAACCTACATTGCGATCGGAGCAACTGCCGATGCATTCGGGAACGATGTCTATGAGACCAAACAGGTCCAGGACATCATGGGTGGTATGGTTGGAATGATTGACACTCTTAAAAAGCAGTTGCTGCTGGTGCAGGAAAACTGTGAAGATCCTTCCGACAAAGATTACATTGACGAAACCATTCAGGTTTACAATCTGCTGCAGGAAGAAGCCCGCCAGTTGTCCACTTTCGCCAAGACCCGGGACGTTGCCGACCATCGTGCTTATGAAAAAGCCCGCACAACTGTCTGGCCCCGGATTGAAAAACTGCTGGGAATCGATGACTGATCAGACTCGTGTGTCTGTTGACTGAAGTGAAAAAAGCCAGTGGATTCCACTGGCTTTTTTATTTTCCGGAATTGCTGCGGGAGTCTTTTGGGGATTCATTGCGGAGCGGCCAGATTGACGCGAATGCAGGCCTCATCATTCCTGACAAACACGCATTTGTTAGCAAAGGCAGGAGCACTCCAGAGCACATCACGACCAAACGCCACATTCGTGGGTTTCAGTAAGGGCATGGAATCGAGTTCGGTATAACCTTCCCGGGAAATTTGAGCGATTTTCAACTCGCCCAGTTCTGTGAACAGAAAGTAACGATCCTGATGACGGGTCAGGAAGGCAGTTCCAGAACCGAGAGGACGTTCCGAATTCAGGGGAGCGGCACTTTGCCACAATCGCTCACCTGTGGCAAAATCAATTGCGTATAAAAAACCGTTCTGATCGAATCCGTAAATGAGATCGCCATCGACCAGCGGCTGAACATTCACCGGTGAGATGGCTGCTCGGGGGCGATCCCGAAAAATGGTTTTCGCGGCTGGCTGATCCTGATCCAGTTCTATCAGAATGTTCTTATTATTGAAGCCTCCGACAAACAGCAGGTTATCCCGCTGCACTGGAGTCATGATGATCGAACCGTTCGAGGCTTCATACGGTTCAGTCCAGTAAGGTTCGCCTGTTTCAGGATTGACCGAGGAAATGCCTTCCGGCTGTGCCAGAATCAACTGGCGGATCCCCGCAGCATTGATAATGAGGGGTGGCGCGTAACCCTGCTCTTTGACTGTCAGTGTTCGCCAGAGTTCCTGGCCAGTTTTCCAGTCGAGGGCCACCGCATGACTGCCCGGGCCCCCAGCCAGTGTGATCAGTTTGTTTCCATCAATCAGGGGATGGGCAGCATATCCCCACAAGGGTGTTTTCGTCTGGTATCGCTGAGGAAGATTCACCGACCATTTGATCTGGCCACTGCTGGCCTCAAAGGCAATCAGATCCCCTTCCGCTCCCAGCGTGAAGACATGCCCTTCATGCACGAGAGGCGTACAACGAGGTCCTGCCGGGTAGGAAATACTGTATTTGACTGGATATTCGTGCTTCCAGAGTTCCTTGCCGGTCTGTTCATCCAGACAAAGAACCCGTTCGACTCCGGAGAATTCCTGGCGATCAAAGTTGGCGACTTTGACATTGTCACTGGTCACGTAATCGGTCACGAAGACTCGACCGTTCGCCACTGCTGGCCCGGCATAGCCCCCGGCAATTTTCGTCTGCCAGAGGATTTCAGGCTGATCAGGCAACTGCTGAACAATTCCCTGCTCTCGCCAGGTGCTGTCCCGTGCCGGTCCGCGCCATTGCGGCCAGTCTTCTGCCTGGAGGAGAGAACCATTCAGGAACAAAAGGAGCAAACCCCGGCAAAAGCCCGGGCGGAACCATCCGGATTGCATATCAGACTCCATCCAGAAAGCCGAAGTTATTTTACCCAGTAATCAACAACCAGCACGTCTGCCAGAATCGGTTTGAGCTTGACGGTAAATTCCTGGTGAGCGGGATGGGGTAGATAATTTTCCAGATCTGTTTTGCTGGCAAATGTGACCAGAAAGCAATGCGTAAATCCTTTGGAGAGCTTTTCCGGACTGACATCTGTGCCATGTTCATAACTGACAATCGTATCGATCTGTTTTGACAGATCGCCAAACGCCTTGACGATTTCATCAATCTGTTCGGCGGTCGCATCTTCCTTGAATTTGAAGAGCACGACATGCCGGTATTGTTGTGTGGAACTGGTCGACTCGGTTTCCTTGGCCAATGAATACATCCCCATCAGACATACTCCCGCGAGTATCAATGCGATGCGCGTCATCATGTGAACTGATTCCCTCTCACGACATTAAAAATCTGAACCCGGATCCCTGGAATCGGACCGGATTTCGGATCACAAACTCTTGATCTAACTTAGCGTGGAGAGAAGCGGGAATCCAATGCACAGGTGCATCCAATTTGATTCCACCCGAAAAAAAGCGGAGACGCCCGGGAATGCCGGGCGTCTGTTCAGGTCGAGCGTCAAATATAATTGAACAGATTCAGTTGCAATGTGGTCGCTGCCACCTGCTGGGCAGCCTGAATGGTCACCTGCAGATTGGAAAACTCCGTGATGGCGGTCGCCAGGTCTGCGTCGAACACCTCAGAGATCGATTCCTGAATCTGAATGTCCTGATCGACCAGAATGCTGGCGTAACGGTCGAGGGATTTGAGCCGTCCGCCCACATCACCCCGGAGAAAGTTAAAGTCGGCGTGCGAGTCCTGAATCAGATTTCCCACGATTTCGATTTCCCGATTATCCCCCACTTCGAGGGCATCTCGCAGTCGAATCATCAGGTCGATCACTCCGTTTGATCGGCGCAGGTTTGGATCCTCTCCTGCCAGGTCCACCACACCATCTTCAGAGCCAACAATTCCCAGTCCCTGAGAAACGGCATTGTCGGCCACTGTGAGCGGCCCGGTACCGGACTGATCATTCAACTTGAAATTCCCGCCGGTCGCAGAATAGGTCATCACCAGATTCCCCGGGTCGATCGCATTGACTGCATCCAGCACATCCTGCACCGTGACCGCGGCTGCCAGATTGATGTTCACGACCGAACCATCGCGACGGGTGATATCCAGCGTCCCCGCACCAACCGGAACGCCCGCTCCATTGTTGAGACTGGACAACAGAGTTGTGGCAGCCTCGATACCAACATCCGTCCCTTCCAGGTCAGCATTCCCGTCTTCACTTCCTGTTAATTTCAGTGCTCTGGAAACGGCGGTTTCATTGATGGACAGGAGACCCGTTCCCGAACTGTCGCTGATCACGATTCCATTTCCAGTCGTTTTGAAGGAAGCGACCAGCACTCCGGGATCGACTGCGTTAATGGCGTCCACAATGTCCTGGACGGTTTTGGCTCCTTCGAACGAAAGGCTGAGTTCCGTCCCATCTCTTCGCAGCAGATCCAGTGTTGCTCCTTCCACAGGAACACCTTTGCCAGAGTCCAGTTCGCTCAGCAGGGAGGCTCCGGAAAACGACCGAATCCCCAACCCGGCTGCATTGGTTCCTCCATTTTCAGCAACGGAAAATCCAACTCCACTCACCCGAC
>JAGQQT010000198.1 GCA_020426065.1 Planctomycetaceae bacterium
ACACCGGTTACCAGGTTCTGGATGATCGTGGAGACCGGGTTGTGGTTCCTCCGGGAGCCTCCATTCACTTCGCCTCAGATGGCTCCATCACGGCCCATGATCCGATTTCGGGTTTGCCGATTTCACTAGGTCGATTTGATCTGGTTCAACCTGAAAACCTCCGGCTGCTCGCCAAGCAGGGGGACAGCCTCTATTCCGCTCCCGAAGAAACGCTGGTTCCCGCTGGTCCTGAAGTTCAGGTGCGTCAGGGGTTTCAGGAGCAGTCAACCGTTCAGCCTGTCCATGAAATGTTGAACATGATTCAGACCTCCCGGGCATTTGAAGCCAACATGAATCTGATCCAGCACCAGGAACATACTCTCGGACAATTACTGCAGGCGATTGGACAGCGATAAACCTCCTCTTTGATGTTGTCAGTTTAAACAGAGTTAAATCGTCGAAAGGAACCTGACAGTCAGGAAACCAAGCATATGAGTATTCGGACTTTGAATTCATCCGCCTCCGGAATGGAGACGAATCTCTATCAGCTGGATGTGATTGCCAACAATCTGGCAAACGCCGGCACGACGGGATTCAAGCGGAGTCGGGCCGAGTTTGAAGACATGTTTTACGAACACTTCAAACTTCCCGGGGTGCAGTCTGCGACAACTGAAACACCGACTGGAATTGCCGTCGGTCTGGGAACGGCATTGAGAGCAACCCAGGTCGATTTTCGAGTGGGAGCCATGCAGGACACCGGAAGCACGTTTGATATGGCGATTCAGGGAGAGGGCTTCTTCCAGCTTGCCGATCCCAGCGGAGTAACGGTTTACACACGAGCAGGGAATTTCAGCAAGAACGCCAATGGTGATCTTGTGATGGCTTCTGCCAACCTGGGACGTCTGCTCGATCCACCGATCAATATTCCCCAGAACGCTGTCGATATCAGTATTTCGGCTGATGGACAGATCGCCTACCGGGAAGCAGGAAGCACAACAGTGACTACCGCCGGGCAGATTAACTTGGCGCGGTTTATCAATCCGGAAGGACTCATCCAGGCTGGTGAGAATCTGTACTACCAGTCCGATGCTTCTGGACCTGCAATTACAGGCTTTCCCGGGCAGGATGGATTAGGTCCGATTCGTCAGGGGACTCTCGAAACCTCGAATGTGGAACCGGTGCGGGAACTGGTCGATTTGATCAAGACGCAGCGGAATGTGGAACTGAACAGTGAAGCCCTCAAGGCGGGCGATCAGATGTTGCAACTCGTGAATAACCTGCGGAAATTCTAAGGCATGATCCTCTTAATTCTCACCATGTTTACGTTATTAAATCGATTCTCGTCACGTTGAAAACTTACCTCATGCTTCTGATTCCGGCTAGATCTGATCTACTTCAACTGCCTCGGCTGTTTAGCAGGTGGTTACGAAAGACCTGTTGCTCAACACTGGATTCAGACCTGGTCCTGTGGGTCAGCGCGTGGATGCTTCTGGGAGCGTTTGCCTGGTCGGCAGGCGCGACAACAATCCGATTGCATTCCGATGCAGTGGTGTCAGAACCACTGGTCCGACTGGGTGATCTGGCCATCATTGATGAAGCCCCGGCAGATGTTATTCAGCGTCTGCAGCAGCTGACAGTTGCCCCGGCTCCCTCTGAAGGGCGTCAGATGAGGATTCCGCTCGATCGTATTCGACGGGAGTTGACTTTGAGAGGGATCACGCAAACCGATTTCCGATTCTCAGGGGCTTCGGAAGTGCTGGTCATGCGGCAGCGAAATGCTCCCCCGGTTGAAGAGGCTCCCCGGGTTGTCTCGGATATTCTGGTGAAACACCTCGAAACGATGATTTCGCACTATCTGCGTGAGAAAGCGGGCACAGGTAAGAATGCCGTATTCGTCATGGACTCAGCCAGTCAGAATCTGATTCCGGATCAGCTCTCACAACTCTCTCCAGTTCAGATTCGTGGTGGAGATGCCGCCCGGCCAGGGTTTCAGACCTTTTCCATTACATTCCTTGCGGAAGAGGGCCAGCAACTGACGTTTGCTGTTTCCGGAACCATGACTTCCCGGGATCAGGTGCTGGCACTCAAACAAAGTTTACCGCGTGGTCAGGTGATCCGTGAATCAGATCTGGTCTGGATGGAGGCTTCCAAAGAAGGGGAGGGATTTACAGAACTCTCCGATGTGATCGGAACCGAAACGACGCGTAATATTCGGGCACATGTCGCGATCCGACTGGATGAGGTTCGCAAGTTGCCTCTGGTTCGCCGCGGTGACATTGTTGCGGTGACGGCTCGAATCGGACTGGTTTCTGTGATGCGATACTGCAAAAGCCAGGATGATGGCGCTCTGGGGCAGTTTATTACCCTGACACCCGTGGACGGCACTCAACGGATTACCGCTCGTGTGGCTGGTTATCGGGAAGCTGAGATTGTGACGGAACTCGAACCACCCGTTTCCGAACCCGTAAAACCCCAGAAGCAGAGCGATGATGGACTGACAATGATTGTTCAGGATCAGAAACCGGCGACTGGCCAGTCTGCTGAAAAACCGAATGGTCGTGTCTCTGCAAATCAGCCCGTCAGCCTGAAACCCTGAGCGGATCATGAACGGAACAGGAAGAGACATGAGTTGTCAGCTCAGATTATTGATTGTCGTGGCCGGAATCCTGCAGATTGCGGGATCTTCGGTGAACGCAGTGCAGCCTCCCTCTCCGTTTGAACAATACCAGGCTCAGCGTCCTGGCCTGCCGCCATCTTCATCCCGTCCACTGCCGCCGCCGCTCCCTCCTCCCAGCGTTCGTGACTTCTCCCTGATTTATGTCGATGAACCACAGGCCAGGGAGTTCATGGTGAACGATATCGTTACGGTGATCGTGAGCGAGCGTTCCGAAGTGACACTCAACTCCCGGTTTAACCGTCAACGAACCAATAACCTGACTGCCGAACTGAACGAGTTTGTGAAACTGTCCGGCCTCACACTCCGGAATTCTGCCTCAACCGCTCCCACGATTGAGGGGAGTCAGAAGGAACGTCTGCAGACTTCCGGTCAGGTGACTGATGCGGAAGGGATCACTTATCGCATTGCCGCAACCGTGGTCGATATCCGCCCGAATGGAAATCTGGTTCTGGAAGCCCGCAAACGGATTGATGCCAACGATGATTTATGGGAATACACCCTGCATGGTGAAGTCCGTTATGAAGATATCCTGAATAACAATACGGTTCTGAGTGAAAACATTGCCAACCTGAATATTGAAAAGCGTCAGAAGGGCCGCGTCTACTCGAGTGTGTCGCGGAGATGGGGGTCTAAGGTGTTTGATTGGATTTGGCCTTTCTGATGACTTTTCGTTTTGTAGTTCATGTTGGTTCCCTGTCTGATCCGTACAACGGTGACTCGATGAAAAACTCCCACTTCTCACTGACTTTCTTCCTGACCTGTGCTGCAGTTTTCCTGGTTGCCAGCAGTGTCTGCCAGGCACAGATCCGGCTGGAAAGTATCTGTTCAGTTCATGGTCAGAAGGAAATCCGCCTCACTGGAATGGGACTGGTGGTGGGCCTGAACGGAACCGGCGACGGAGGAGATGCGGGGCCGACAATTCGGGCACTGGCAACTGCCATGAAAAACATGAATGTGCCTGTGCTTGATGCGGCGGAACTGAAAAAAGCGGAGAATGTGGCCATCGTCATGATCGATGCCACAATCCCCAAAACCGGGTTGCATCTGGGGCAGAAACTCGACTGCTATGTCAGTTCCTACCTGGGGGCAGAAAGTCTGCAAGGTGGTCGTTTGCTGATTGCTCCCCTGCAGATGGCCGGTGCCAATCAGGAAATGCTGATCGGAACGGCTTCTGGTCACCTGATTGTTGAGGATCTGGCCGCTCCCACCAAGGCCAGGCTGCCAGGTGGGGTGGTCCTTGAAACGGATCTGTTCCGTAACCAGGAATTCATGAATCAGATTGTCGATATGTCATCAGGCGAACCAACCATTCATCTGTTACTGAACGAATCTCATTCCAGCTACATTTCCGCCCGGATCATCACTGAAGTCATCAACGAGGCATTTGAATTTGAATCGTTTGATCAACAGCATGCCCGGGCCGCCAGTCCCAGCATGATTGATGTTCGGATTCCCAAGACCTGGCAGTCCACACCTGTTGATTTTGTGGCGGAAGTGCTGGATCTGAAAGTGACTTCCCCCCATTCCATTTCCCGGGTACAGGTCAACGCCAAAACTGGAGTTGTGATTCTGTCAGGTGATGTGGAACTCTCTCCGGTACTGATCAATCATCCCAACCTGCAGATTAACATTGGAGCAGCCAACAATCCGATTGACGGGGCACAGTTCCGCTCTCTGTCTGATGGAAATTCAACACGGGCCAACACCAGACTGGATCAGCTTGTTCAGGCACTCAATCAACTGGGTGTCCCTCGGGATGCCATGATTGAAGTACTGCGAGAGTTGTCCCGCTCCGGAAAACTGCATGCGGTTTACGAGGAAATCTGAGTTCGCTGAAAATTGAGCCCGCCTCTTTCCCACCCGTTCAGCAAGCCTCCCTCCCTTCTGCTGAAACAATCCGGAGTCAACCCATGTTGACAATCTCTCAACAATCCCAGGTCAATCAGGTTCTCAGTTCTCAACAGGCTGCCGCTGCGTCTGCAGAACAGGGTCTTTCTACGAAAGAAGCGTTTCAGGATTTTGTCGCGGGGACGTTTTACAAGCAGATGCTCAAAGCCATGCGGGGGACCCAGCAGAAGGTCCAGTATCTCGACGGGGGACAGGCAGAAGAATCATTTCGTTCTCAGCTGGATCAGCAGGTGGCCGAAGACCTGGCACGTGAACATGGTGCAGCATTCAGTGATTCGCTTTACGAAGTCTTTCAGACTCAACTGAAAGCCCGCTCCGCAACCCAGAATGAGGTTGCCTCGCAAAACCAGCAGATTGACTATTTTGCCTGACCGGTACAACCGGACTGACTGCAGTCAATTTCGCTCACGGCTCAAACACACGTCCGCTCTGCGTGTTAAAAGATTCCGATTCTATCAATAGCGCCGATTGCGCTGGTCATCCCGGTCATAGGGATGATTCTGGGGATTGATCAGGTCGAGCAAACGAATCTTTGCTGGCTGGACAGCAGGTGGGGTGAGTCATGAGCAGTTCAAATCTTGCTTTCGATCCGGCTTATGCCCGGGAAATCGGTCGGTTCCTGAACGAGCTGGCGCATATGCAGCAGTCAATGATCGAACTGCTGTCCCAGAAATTGAAGGCACTGATTGCTCGAAATCTCAAGCTGGTCAGTGAATTGAATCGTGAAGAGCGGCAAAAGCAGCAGCGGTTACGACAACTGATCGATCATCGGCAGCATCTGCTGACCAATCTGCATCGACAGGGATTTGAAGGCGAATCTCTCTTCATTGTCTGCCGTAAGCAGTACTGGCTGCAAACGGAATCGCTTCAGGAGCAGTTTCAAAAGGTCCAGAGTACTTCCGAGAGACTCCGTCAGCAGACCTGGGCGATCTGGGCGATGACACATCGGGCAGCAATGTTTTACGGTGAAGCGATTGATGTAATCGCCAATGTCCCTGATCGAGATCTGATCTATGAGCAGAACAGCCAGTCCCGTCATCTGGAGGCAGGCGGTTCTTTACTGGATGCATCGGCGTAGAGTGTGGTCAGGTTGTTTGGACGAGAATGGCAATAGCAGGGTAAATCGGCCATGGGATTGAATGCGACACTCTATACTGCGGGGCGCTCGCTGGAACTGTTCACAGCAGGGATCCAGGTTGCTGGCCAGAACGTAGCCAACGCCAATACTCCCGGTTATGTGCGGGAAAATCTGAATATCTCGACCAATCTGCCTTATGAATCGGGCGGAATGATCTTTGGGACGGGGGCTCAGGAAAACGGGATCCGCCAGCAGTTGGACTACCATCTCGAACAGCAGATTCATCAGGCCAATGCAGATGTTTATGGCAGTGAGGCCCGCAATCAGGCTTATGCTGAGGTTCAGTTGATTCTTTCCGAGTTGACATCTGGAGACCTCTCTTCATTGATGAATGAATTTACGGGGGCCATCAGTGAAGTCGTCAACCAGCCGGAACTGATTCCCAATCGGCAGGTGGTTCTCCAGCAGGGGGCACAGCTGGCCGAAGCAATTCAGACGATGCGTGAGCAGATTGATCGCAGCCGGGTCAGTGAAAATGTCAAAGTCGAAGGCCTGGTTGAAGAAGTGAATGAGCTGGTTGATGAGATCGCGAAATTGAATACGCAAATCGTGAGACTGGAAGCGGGTGGACTCCATCGCAGCCAGGCAGGGGGTTTAAGAAGTTTGCGTCTGGAAGCTTTAAATCGTCTGTCACAAATCATGCCGATTCAGACCCAGGAGAAGGACAACGGAATTATTGATGTGACAATTGGATCGAATAATCTGGTTGTCAATTCGCATGCTCAACATCTGGAAGTGTTTCATGTGGCTGATCGGAACATACCAGTCAGCAACTACCGTTTTTCAGATACCAAGGCACTTTTTACGACAACTGATGGAGAAATCGGGGGAGCTATTGAAGCCCGTGATGGAATTCTCGGGACGTTCTCAGATCAGCTGGAAACCTATACCCAGGCTTTGATTGAGCAGGTGAACCGGATTCATGCTTCAGGGGAAGGGGTGATTGGTTATGAATCGATCACGGCGACGAACGGAATGGATGATACTTCGGTGGCATTGAACCAGGCAGGCCTGATGTTCAATCCGGACCATGGTGGATTTGAAATCAAAGTTTATGACCGGGCGACAGATACCACCACCACGTCATATATTCAAATTGATCTGGATGGACTGGGGGGGAATGATACCTCCCTGGATGATCTGCAGGCGTCCCTGGATGCGATTGATCATCTCAGTGCCAGTATTGACCAGCAAGGTCGGCTTTCGATCAATGCTGATAATGGATACGAAATCAAGTTCCATAACGATACCAGCGGAACTCTGGCAGCCCTGGGGATCAACACGTTCTTTCAGGGGGTTAACAGTCTGGGGATTGCCGTCAATGAAACATTGAATTCAGATCCCCGGCTGTTTGCTGCTGGTCTGGGGGAGGGACCCGGTGATAACCGGAACGCCCTGGAGCTGGCAAATTTCGTCGAACTGCCTTCAGAAAAACTGAAAGGGGTTTCCCTGGACGACTTCTATACGAACGTTGCGTCACAGATTGCAAACTCGGCAAATGCCGAATCGGCATTGAGTGTTGGTTTCAATGCCTACAAAGATTCTCTGAACGGTTTGAGGCTGCAGAATTCCGGTGTGAGTCTCGATGAGGAAGCTATTCATATTCTTGAACTGCAACAGGGATTCGCCGCAGCTGCTCGAATTGTCAGTACCGT
>JAGQQT010000199.1 GCA_020426065.1 Planctomycetaceae bacterium
CATCCCGATCGAGAAAGATGGCCGACAATCCCAACACCGCACCATCCTCTTTCCCCAGTTTCTCGATCGAAGATTTGACAATTGACAGGTACTGGTCCGATTCCTCCCTGCCAGGTGGCCGGAAGGTCAGCGATTCGAAGAGGTAGTCCACCGCCGCACGTAATCTCTCCTCGGTAACCCCTTCTTCCTTCATCAGTTCATAAACGGGAGTGAGTGGTCGAACGACTTTGGTGCTGTAAACCAGCGAAGTGGGCAAACCACGGATATCCCCTACCATTTTGTAAGATTTGGGGTCATCGGTTATCTGCTCCGGATTGGCGATGCTTAATGGGCCATACGCCATGTAACGAATCAGATCATTTGCAATGCTCATGATCTGAGTGGCTTCCGCGCTGTTGACGGTCGAAAAGTGAGCGTAGCTTTCCAGACCATGACTGCGCGGTGAGGACAGAATGGATGGCACACTCTTGACCGCTGTCGCATAAGCGACTGTTCCCCCCTGCCACTGGATAATGCGATCGGTTCCAAAGTACAGCTTCAGCTCTCCGCCATGGTTGGTGGGAACTTCATCGCCATGCGTTCGGAGCCCCGGCTTTTTCGGATCATATTCAGGTTCAGTGTTGATCAGCTCATTGAGCCGGGTGATATGTTCCTGAGGAGTGATCCGCCAGATCCGTGATGGGGAAGATGTCGGCTGGAGCTGGATCTCATCCGGAAGAGGCCCGAAGAGGAGGTCATGATTGACGTAATTGCCTTTATTCGGATCCAGATGGTCATAAAAGCCACCCTTGTCTCGCATGGCGTTTTCCAGTTGCTGGACGATCCAGTCGGAAAACCGGAGACGCTCCACAATCTCTGGCTGTTCGGCATCCCGAGGAGGCATTTCCTGTAGAGTCACCTGGGCCCACACACTTCGCCAGATGCTGGCATTCACTTCATCGATCGGCCCGAGATCATGCAGGGACAGATTGCCTTCAGGGTCTGTTTCACCATGACAGTCTGCACAGTGCGTAGCGAGAAAGGCGCGGGCATAGCTGTCATAGTCCCTGTGGACCTGCTCTCCCGGTATGTAATTCTCACCAAATGCAGGGGAGGTAAAATGGCCCGCCAAGAGGCAAAGGCAAAACGTCAGATAAATCAAACTCCGCAGCATAACTACACTTTGCATCGAGCCAATCAACAGGAGCCAGGAACAGAATCTCAGGAATCAAAGTCGACCATAGCGGCGACCTCTCAAGTGAGAATTTCTCCTAGTGGACCATTCCCACTATCAAACTTTCTGGCCAGCTGATCGGTCATATTGAAGCGGTCACAATTCTGACCAGCTGCACGCAGGAGCGAGGCATACAAGGCATTGATGGGCCGCTTTCCGTCGAGTTGGGTGAAGCAACCCGTTTTGAAGGCACCATCAAAATTGCCCAGCAGCATGACCGGCCAGTTGGAACCGCTGGTGTGCTGTTTGTCTGCGTTATTGCTGGTATAAACAATGAGCGTATGATCCATCATGGTCCCACTCCCTTCGGGAATGCTTTCCAGCGCTTCCATGATTTTGACGAGCATGCGACTGTTGTACTGACGGATCTTGATCCAGATCGGATTGTCAGGTTGATCCATGTGTCCCAGGTTGTGCCCCTGCTGATCAATCCCCAGTCCTTTCCAGGCCCCAAAGATTTCACCACGTCCCGAACCAATTGTCAGAGTATTGGTGATCCCCGAAGTGAGAGATGAAATTCCCAGGTCGAGCAGAACATCATGCCAGTCGGTTTCAAACTCCGGATTGGTGTATCTCTCGTCCACTTCAGGAGCGAACTGACGCAGGTGCTCCGCCACGGAGTCGAGACGGTTTCGCAGGCCGTTGACATCATTAAAGCCACGCACATATTCCCCATAACGCTGGCGATCGGCCGCAGGCAATGTTCTGCCGTTGTTGCTGGCCAGCTGCTCAATCTGATTGAAGACCGCTGAGCGGGCTTCGTGCTGGAGCCGGATATCGCCCGAAGAAATTCCCCCGTAGAGCATCTGATACAGATGATTGGGATTCGAGTGCATGAAAATCGGCTGGCCGGCTCCGCTGGCTGACAATGTCGCAATCGTCGGCTTGGTGGTCATGTTCTCCATGGAGTCCATGCCGATGCACAAATGAGGAAGCAAAGTCTGGGGCAGAGCCTTGCTCAGTTCATAATCGATTGTCGGACCACTGGGAGGAACACCATCACTCCCCCGATACCCGCCCAGTGCCCCAAAGAAAGCACTGTGTGAAGGACTGGTATGCAACCCATGCAAACCGTTAATGATATGCAACCGATCCTTATACGGTTCCAACGGGCTGATCGGCTCAGGGAGTTTCACATTGGCCAGCGATCCACTGCTTTTCATTCCTGCCGGAATACAGGTCTTGGGATCAAACCCCTGATTCTGCAGAAAGAAAATAATTCGCTTAGGCGTCGTGTTGGTGGATGGCGAAGCCATTGAGAGGCCAGGCAGCAGGGATGTGCCACAAAGTGCACTCACTCCCGAAGCCATTCCACGAAGCATCGCTCGACGATTCAGCATGTTCATTCTTACCGGTAAAAAGTCAGTTTGGAATCTCTGGGAATAGGTCAGTCAGGTGATCTGAAAAAGCCCAAAATCACTGGAGTTGATTATCTTTAGATCAACTTCTTCCTGACATTCTCCTGGATTTTCGTTCGTCAGCTTTGCCCCGAAACCGGAGTCGCTGGCCCACGAACGGGTATTTTTCGCTCAAAACAGCTGGTTAATTTACCCGATTCACAGACCCATCGCAATAAGTATCCCAGCCGGAGGCATTCAAAACCAGTCCATGCTCATGGAGAGGTTTTCTTAATCAGAATGAACAATCTCAAACCGCTACTCATGGAAGCCAGAGTATTTTACGGCCTCTTCCAGCCAGAATCCGCCTCTCAGTGATTGACAGGATTTTTGATCTGCAGGCAGTATTGAGGTCTGTTATGCTTAGGGCTATTCCCGGTCAACATTTTCCAACCCCATCGAAAACAATACTCCTGGAAACAATCCGATGATCATTGACATTCGTGAAGATCTTCCAGACTTTCTTGCTTACATCCAGGAACGAGTAGAGGAACACATCGCAGGTACAAAGGACAGCGAGTCCTCCAAGCCTGTAACGTATATCGAGTTTGGATTTGAATTTGGTCAAGGAAACGAATTGTGGCTCGTAATCGATACACGGCCCAATGCAGAACCAGATGGACAGTGGACTCAGCAGATTGGAAAGATTCGTGAACTGGGCAGGCCACACTGGCCTATCTGGCATGATTTGCCAGATGACGAAGTTGTCTACTTCATTGACCTCAACGGCAACCAGATCAATGTCATGGACAATCCCGATGAGCAGATTTGTGAAATCATAGGGGAGGCCATGAAACAGGCTTTGTTGACGTCCAGAGACAATGGAGTATTCCGAGCTCTTCCTACAGCAGAAGCCTGCGAGTTGGCGGTAGAGAATCTCGAAGGATTCTATGGCTGGCCCATTTACGCAGATCGAGGCAAAGAGAATCTTCTTCAGGAAAACGCCTGAAACGGCTGGGCCGAACGGACGGGATTGCAAGCTCTTGCAGAACCCGACATGCGAAGCTGATTTTTTCGGATGTCTGCCATGCATTACTCGAACTGTCCTGGCATCGCCAGATTGCTCTATTCAAATTGTACGGTTAGTGTCTCAAGGAATCGCACAATCATTGCATCAAATATTGGCAATGGATAGAGTGATCAGGTTCGCGCTCTCTCAACATTTCGCTCAAGGGCCAGATCATGTGGAATGTCAGAGTATTCTCCCTGCCATGGATTCCCCGTCTTACTTCCACTTACTCGCGAAGAAGACGTTCGGGTGTGAACTTTTATGAAATCAACCACTTACAATTCCTGGAGAGTCGAGTACTACTCTCTGGCGACTCAGGTTTAGATACGAAAGATCCGGTCGACTTCCCCGATTTGCGTTCCATCGTCAACATCGGATCTGATGCCAGCTATCCCGCGAATTTCTATCCGGCGGTAGGCTTACTGAGAAACTCGACCGGCCAGAATGTTCCTGGCCATTGCACTGGTACCCTGATCACGCCTCAGCATGTCCTCACGGCGGCTCATTGCCTGGATGCTGACAGAAACGGCACCGTCTCGCAGGCAGAAATCAATGCCGCAGTGGCCAATCTTTATTTTACGACTGATTACGGCGCTAATGTTGTTGGGAGCACTGCACAGAATTTCAAAGTCACCGCGGCTTTTGTGCATAGCGGGTTCCAGGTTCGCCGCAACACAGCTGGTGATTTCATTGATACGGTCAATGATCTGGCAATACTTCGTCTCGATCGAATCGCCACAAACATCGTCCCAATCAAGCTGTTTCGTTCGGCAGTCCCGGTCGATTCTGTAGTACGACTCATCGGCTTCGGACAATCTGGAAATACCGCAGGCGGAGTTGCCTCTTCGAATGGCAGAGTACGATATCATGGTGTTGCCCGCATTGACACTGCAACATCAATTAACCCCAATCAATACAATCCAGCGACGTATTCTCACGCACTGGACGAAAAGAATGAGAGCCAGTCCCGACCAGGTGATTCCGGTTCGCCCGTGCTGGTCTATCAGAATGGCAGTGATGAACCCTTCCTGGCAGGTGTCCTGTCCTATGGTCAATCAGGCCCTGAACCAGACAGGAATGAAATACGAATTGGACAACGCAGCTGGGATACCCGGGTTGATCTCTACCTGAACTGGATTGACGGGATATTGGCCCAGAATCCCCCCCAGTCGAATGTAGAAATTGTCAGCCAGTCAAACATCACAACCCCTCAGGGATCCAGCACGCAGATTCGGATTCGTTACTCCTCTCCCAATGGACAGTTTACGAGTGGATTTCCCACTCCCAAAATTGCTGCCATTGGCCCCAACAATTACGTAAATACTAATCCCAGGATAGGCCTGGTCATACGCGCAGCAGATGGTACAACCCTAACTGTCGATTACGGGTTTGATGGACCTGGAGGTGTCTGGAATGCAAATGACAATGGTTCATACCAGTTTGTGACCCTCAATAATCAACTTCCCAGTGACTTCCCCAATCAGTCAGGATACACGCAACTGGGAACGTTTACGGTCAATGTCCCAGTGGATTCACAGATTCCTGCTGCCAGTGGAACCCTGCCGGACCTGACCAGAGGGGGAGCTCCAGAACAGAATATCCGCGTCATCTACTCGGATAATTTTGGAATTGATGCATCGACTCTGGGAAATAATGATGTTGTGATTCGCAAGACGGATGGAACCTTTCTCACCTCTGCGAATCTTCTTGGAGACAATACACGTCGTGATGCGGGGACAATTCAGGCACTCTACACTTTCACTCCTCCTGGTGGCACCTGGGATTCTTCAGATAACGGAACCTACCAGATCATCGTCCGTGGAAATTCAATCTCGGATACCTCTGGTCATTTCGTCAATCAGACTACGATCGATACTTTCTCCGTCAATATTCCGGCAGGAAGTCTGCATCCCTATGCTCGTCTGTTAACACAACAGATCACATCTCAAACTCGCTATATCGATTTTGAGGTCGTGTATACAGGTTACTCCAATATCGACGTCTCCTCGATTTCAGCCAACAACCCTCCCTTTGGAGCGATTCTCGTTGAACCTTCCCAGGGTCTGGCTGAAGTTGCATCCTGGGTCTCGTCAACTCCAGGCAGTAATGCGACGACAGTCACCGCCCGCTATCGCGTCGATTTCGTAAAAACATGGACTGCAGCCGACAACGGGATTGTCCTCAATCTGCAACTCTTTTCAGATTCCGTGCGTGATGTGGACAGCCGTGATGTCCCCGGCACCAGACTGGGAACGATCAAGATCAACATCGGGGGAGGAAATGACACTGTCCGTCCGACAGCTGTCGCTTCCGTTTCAAATGTGAACCTGTCCGGATCGGAACGCCACCTCTTTCAAGTTGCCTATGCAGACAATGAAGCTATTGAATCGACCACCATCAACTCTTCCAACCTGGTGGTGGTCGGGCCAGACCAGCAGGTTTATCCTGTTGGGCAATCAGGGGTAAACTTTGGCGAGAACTTTGCAACCAAGATTGCAGGATACGGTCTGGATGCCCCCGGAGGCAGCTGGGGAGCAGAAGATAATGGTATGTATCGCCTGTTTTTACTTGATGGAACAGTCAGTGATATCAACGGTAACTTTGTACCCGGAGCCAGTTCAGACCTGAATCCAAATGATGCTCTGGCAGAATTCATGGTCAATATTGATCCGGCGCCACTGACACCTCCCATCACCGCAACAGTAATTGCCCCCGACCTGACAATTTCCAATCAACAGTATTATCAGTTCCAGGTCCGCTACCGATCCAATGCAGGCATTGATCCGGCCGTATTCGGAGACAATGATATCATCGTTACCAACAACAATGGCTACCTTGAGTTTGCCAAATTTGTTGCGGTTGCCAATGGATATTCAACCGGAACTTCTAAAACGGTCACGTATCGCATAGCAGCTCCAATCGACTTCTGGAATACCAGCCACGATGGAGCATATGAGATCCACTTTGCCGGGGGTGAGATTCCTACTGTGGTGGACCTGTCTGGCAATGAACTCTCTGCCGGCCTGGGTGGACAATTCAATATCAACATCAACACCACCCCACTGAATTCCACCCTTTCCTCGTTTGTAGGTTTAGTGAATGGAAACTGGTGGCAGTCATTTCCAACGGCTTCCCACATTTTCCCGGAAGCTCAATCCACCAAAAGCCCTGCTTCAATGATTCGACTCAGTAAAGTTGGTGACTTCAACGGAGACGGATTCGACGACCTGGCAGTCTGGCTAAATAATGGTGACTGGTATGTTGGTCAGTCAGATCAACAGGGAGGCCTGAATTTCGCTCTCTGGACTCAATGGCGCACCAATGATGTCAAAGAAATCCACGTTGGTGATTTCAACAACGATGGTAAGGATGACCTGATTGGACTTTTCAAAAGTGGGACTCGTGGTCGCTGGTGGGTCTCGATTTCCGATGGTGGACGATTCAGTGGAGTCCACTGGGGTGATTATGGCAAGTATCACGGAATCCATTCTGTGCATGTGGCCAATTTTGATGGAGTTAAAGGAGACGATCTGGCAATCATTGCAGATTCAGGTGTGGTGTGGATGGTCAAAACAAGTAACCACAGATTTCAATATCTCAATTCCCATCGCTGGGATATTACGCATGGTTTTGACTACGTACAGGTCGGGGATTTCAACGGCGATGGGAGAGGTGACTTGCTGGCTGTATTTGGAACTGGTGT
>JAGQQT010000019.1 GCA_020426065.1 Planctomycetaceae bacterium
GCCAAGTCAATAGGCCCTGCCAACGGTTTTTACAGCAGTCGCTGGTCGGAATGGACAGTGAATCAGTCGCTCGATGCTGTTGTCAACGGTGACTTTGATGGCGATGGGAGATCGAATGTCATTGGGCTCTTTAACGGCACAAAACTCTGGTACGGTCAATCCAATGGTCGAATGTTCCAGATGCAGTTCTGGCTGGACTGGACTGCCGCTGCCGGAGGACTGCTGACACTCGATGTGGGACACACGAACAAGGATGCCCTGGCCGACTTGATTGCCCGCGATGCCAATCATCAATGGATTGCCGCGGAATCAACGGGAACGGGCTTTTCGGAAGCGGAATTGGTGCAATGGAGTAACGTTACCTGGGATCATGTACATGTAGGTCAATTTACAGGCACCATACAGATCGCAGCAGAGACGCCCCTCCCAACCAGCATTCCCTTGTTTCAAACTACTGAGGATCGTTCCTATGAAGAAACAGACAGGTGGTCTGGACGCTGGACCTTACAACAGGAATTGGGGTCCTCTCTGGTCAATCAGCCTGCTACTCAGCTGAATCAAGCCATGTCCCCTGAGGAATCCTTAGAGTTGAATAGCGTGGCTGACTATAAGGAATTTGGAGCCCCCGAACTGCTGGCTTACCTGTCTGGTTCTTCTTACTGATAAATGAGATGATTCTATGATGCTCTTGCGATTATTCCTGCAACAAATGGCGGCAATCGCAATCACAGTCTGCTGCATTTCTCTCAGCGCCAGCGCAGATGATGCAGGTGACAACCTCTTCGAAAAACGCATTCGTCCGATCCTGGTCAAGCATTGTTACGATTGCCATTCTGGTGTTAATGCCGAGGGGGGGTTGCTGCTGGACACTCAATCTGGCTGGCAGAAAGGGGGCGAGCACGGGCCGGCAATCATTCCTGGTAAGCCTGCCGACTCACTTTTGATCAAGGCTGTTCGCTACAGCGATATCAATCTGGCAATGCCGCCGAAAGACGCAGGTGGGAAGCTGAGTGAAGAAGAGATTGCCGCTTTGGAAGAATGGGTCCGCAGCGGCGCGCCGGATCCACGAGTGGCTGAACTGAAACTGGGAGGAATGAACGCCCGGGACGCCAAAACCTGGTGGGCCTTTCAACCTTTACCAAAACCTGAGAAGTCGCCGAGTTCAGTGCAGATCGATACGTTCATCAACCAGAAACTGGCGGATCATTCACTGACGCCCGCGTCCCCTGCCGACCGACGAACACTTATACGTCGAGCCACCTATGACCTGATCGGTCTGCCACCGACACCGGATGAAGTGGACGCGTTTCTCGCTGATTCCTCCCCAAACGCATTTGCCAAGGTAGTCGACCGACTACTGGAGTCCCCGCAGTATGGAGTGCATTGGGGACGGCACTGGCTCGATGTGGTCCGTTATGCCGACACTGCTGGTGAAAACACCGATCGCCCTTTGCCTCACGCCTGGCGTTATCGGAACTGGGTGATTGACAGCTTGAACAATGACACGCCATTCGATGAGTTCATTCGCCTGCAACTCGCTGGTGATTTGCTCCGCTCGGGGGAGTCCCGTGAACGTCTCAACGAAGGGATCGTTGCCACAGGTTATCTGGCTATTTCCCGGCGTTACGGGCACGACATCGACCAGAGCAGTTACCTCATGCATGAGGATGTGATCGACAACCTCGGCAAAAACCTGCTCGGGTTGACAACAGGTTGCTCCCGATGTCACGACCACAAGTACGATCCAATCACGATGGAAGATTACTACGCTCTCTACGGAATCTTTGCATCGACTCGATTTGCATTTCCTGGTTGCGAACCCGAGGGACAACCGCGAGACCTGGTTCCGCTGCTCTCTCAGGCGGAAATCGATGCCCGAATGCAGCCATGGAACGAAAAAGTAGCCAGGGCGCAGTCAGAGAAGGAGAATATTGACAGGACTGCCGAACAGCTGAAAGTCCTTATCAATGATTCCCTGCAGCAGATCATCTCCAGAACAGTTGTTGGCGAAGGTGAGACCGTTCCCATCAATGACCAGAAGGTCACACTGCGAAAGGGAGAGGTACTGCAACTTACGGTCTTCCCAAACGCAAACCATGGTGCGGACAGCACTCGCATCCAGTGGAACATTCAAGAGGATGGAGGTCAGCAACGAAACTGGAATGTTGAGGATGCAATTCAAGAGATATCCCGGGGAAATCCTCCTGCAGTCAATGGTGCACACTGGTGCTTTTATGAATCCACTGCAGGCCCGGCTTTTCTAAACAGCTTTCACGAATCATTGCAGGATCAGGCGTCTTTGAAGGCCTGGAAACGATCTGATGATGCCCTTTCCGTCTTCGTAAATCAGTCAGACCAGCCAGTTCAGGTCTGGACAACACTGGCTGCAAATGCATTCTTTGTGCACCCTGAGCATAACCGCCCAGTCACGGTGGCGTTTGTCTCTCCCCTCAATGGCGCGGTGATGATTTCTGGAGCGGTGAGCGACGTTCATCCCGCTGGCCTTGATGGTGTCTCGTTTGAACTGACACACATTGCATCTCCACAATTCGGAGAGACTCTGGTCGAAGTGGGGCGAAGTTCAACAAGTCCGATCACTGATCCCGGACCGAGAACGGCGATTCCAGTCGCCTATGCGGTCGTCGATTCCACCCCGGTCAATACACCATTTCAGCGACGGGGTGATCCTGAACAACTTGGTGAGGAAGTACCGCGTCGGTGGCTCTCCGTCTTTGGGGGTGATGCCATTACGAACACTGGGGAAAGCGGCCGGAGAGAGTTGGCAGATTGGATTGCAGAGAATCCTCTCGCAGCACGGGTCATGGTCAATCGCATCTGGCAGTGGCACTTTGGCAGCGGCCTGGTCACAACTCCCAACAACTTTGGTTCCCGTGGTGACAAGCCAAGCCATCCTGAATTACTGGACTGGCTGGCCGCTGAGTTTGTCGCCAGTGAATTTCATGTGAAAGAGATGCACCGGTTGATCATGCACACCGCTGCTTATCAGCGGAGCAGTGAAACGACACAGGCATTGCTTGAAATGGATCCCAATAACCGCTTCCTCGGACGCTTCAGCCGACGCAGGCTCACTGCAGAAGAACTTCGCGACAGCCTGCTGCAGGTCTCGGGACAACTCGATCCCTCACCTGCCCAGTCACATCCATTTCCTGATGAATTGACATGGAGCTTCACCCAGCACAATCCGTTCAATGCGGTTTACGAGACGAATCGGCGCAGCGCCTACCTGATGGTGCAACGTCAACGCAGACATCCTTTCCTGGCCTTATTTGACGGTGCGGATCCTAATGCCAGCACTCCTGCCCGCCAGACCAGCACTGTACCCACGCAGGCTCTGTATTTTCTCAACGATCCGTTTTTTCACAATCAGGCTGCAGCCCTGGCGAATCGCCTCTCAGCGCTCGACAATGAAAACGTTCGAATTCAGCAGGCGTTCCAGATCGTGTTTCAGCGGACACCTACTGAGCGTGAATTGAGATCTGCCAGCGACTTTTTGCAGCATTATCCAGCCGAACCCATTGAAAAATGGCAGGCCTACGCCCGCATATTGCTGTCTAGTAATGAGTTTTTGCACGTGGATTAACTTCCAGCAGATTCAGGAAGGCCAACAGATTCTACTTTTTTTGAAATCTGCTGGCCTCCCTGAATCTGATGGCAAAACAAGACGAGTCAAACAACGATGACCAAAGAAGATGATCCCATTACTCGCTCATTCATTGGTCTCGCGATGATGGTACACTCATCGATCGGTCCTGGATTGACAGAAGAAACCTACCACCAGGAACTTGTCAGGGAGTTGAACTCAGCAGGTATTCCGCATCTGTCCAAGCCCAAACAGAATTTGGTTTATCGAGGTTTCGTCGCCGATACTTTTGAACCTGATTTCGTCGTTCAGGATCACTTTATCGCTGAATTGAAAGCGCTGCGTGGCGAGTTTATGCCAGCACATATGGTCCAGCTTTTTTGCTACTGCAAGTTCTGGCGACTCCGCACCAGTCTTCTAGTTGATTTTGGAAAGCAGAGTTTGCAATCGAAGCGTCTGCTTTACCAATCCCATACCTCCCAACTCCCTGAAATAGAAATCCCAGATTTTATAACAGATCAGGTATTAGCAGAGAATATTATTACTGCCGTTGGCGTTTGCCTCAACGAACTGGGCCTCGGATATCGCGAAACAACATGGAATGGTCTCGTCACAGCGGCACTTCAGGGCGCTGCTCTGAAACTGAGAATCAACCCAACAGCCAAAGTTCACGGCCATGCGGAAGTTTCCTTATCCAGTTTGGTCGTCGAAGAAACTTGCACCATTCTCGTGATAGCACTCACCGATGGCACGACAGCCTCGGATCGCGCCAGATTGCATACTCATCTTCGCTGGCTCAATCTCGACTGGGGCATCATCTTCCATTTTGGAAAATCAAATGCGAACTTATGCTTCGTTCAACGACCATCAAACATGGACGGATTTCGTCCAGCAGATTCAGGGAGGCCGACCGATTGAAAGTATTTTCTAAAAGATTCATCCCTGACTCCATCATCAGCTTCCTGTCCATCTCCTCATTCTGATGCGCTCTTTGAATCTGCTGGCCCCTAACTCAACTGGAAATCATGAATCGTCGCCATTTTCTTCAATCCTCTGTCACCGGATCGATGCTGTTTCCCGGTATTGTTCAACAGCTCCTGGCGGACTCAGGTGATCCTCTCGCTCCCCATACACCTCATTACCCCGCTCGTGCAAAGAACATCATCTTTCTGTTTATGACCGGTGGAGTTTCACATGTCGATACGTTCGACCCCAAACCGGATCTGACCCGCGATCATGGCAAAGAAATCAAGGCCGACCATCCCGAAATCAAGGATCGTCCCGGCTACGAACGGATTTATCTCAAGCGTCCACAATGGGAGTTTTTTCCTCAGGGAGAATGCGGAACCGAAGTCAGCACACTTTTTCCGCATATCGGCCGCTGTATGGATGACATTGCGGTAATCCGCTCGATGCATACCTCACATTCAAACCACTACAATGCCACCCTCGGTATGCACACCGGTTCCTTTGCGTTTGCACGGCCCAGTATTGGCTCATGGGTCAGCTATGGACTCGGTACAATGAACCGGAACCTGCCTGGCTTCGTTGTCATTGCTCCCCAGCAGACTTATGCTGGCACTCAAGTCTTCGCCAATGACTTTCTTCCCGCCGCTCATCAGGGTACTCTCGTTGTGCCGGGTGCAGAGCCCGTTGCAAATGTGGCTCCACGTGTCCCCACAGAACGCCAGGCACTCGAACTGGCAGCCCTGAGCGAGTTTAACCGCTCCCATCTGGCCTCACGTGGAGGACACGATCCACTGCTGGAAGCCCGACTGCGAACATTTGAAACTGCATTTGGAATGCAGATGGCGGTCCCTGAAGCTTTCGATTTCACTCAGGAAACCGGGACAACACTCGAAAGCTATGCATTGAATCGAGACCAAACAAGCGGTTTCGGCTGGCAGTGCCTGGCCGCCCGCAGGCTGGTAGAACGTGGTGTGCGTTTCGTGGAATTGATCGACACCGGATCGTCGAACAACTGGGATGCTCATGGTGATATGATGTCCCATGTTGGACTCGCACAGAATGTCGATCAACCCATTGCCGCTCTAATTCAGGACTTGAAGCAACGGGGCCTGCTGGACGAAACCCTGATAGTCTGGACGACAGAGTTTGGACGCACACCGTTTAACAATACCGCCGACGCTAAGGGACGCGAGCATCATTCCTGGGCCTTCAGTTCCTGGCTTGCGGGTGGTGGTGTGAAAGGAGGTATCGTACACGGTGCAACCGACGAATATGGCATGCACGCGGTAGAGAATCCCGTCCACGTCCACGATTTCCACGCCACTATCCTGCACCTGATGGGCTTCAACCACGAAAACCTGACCTACCGTCACGCAGGCCGCGATTATCGACTCACTGATGTTGCAGGCCATGTTGTTAAAGAGGTACTGGCGTGAAAATGGCGTAGAGTTATCTACTGGTTCCTTCCAGCGAATTCAGATTTCAGCAGGCTCGTAAATGAAACATCACTTTGGTGACTTACTCGACCGCGAAGGTGATTACTGGACCGTCGTACCCAATGCCGATCGCTATGCGTATCGAATCGAAAGCATTCCCGCCGGCAGCGAACAGATCACTATTGCCACGATCGGCTCTGATGACAGCGAGTGGCGGAAGGTCTTCACGTTTCCAAATCTCGAAGAATTGACCCTCCACGGCCCGAGCCAGGAACAACTACAGGTCCTCGTGGAACAGACCGAATTAAAAAGATTGAGGATCACACATGCAAAGCCAAAAGAGATTGCATTTATCAGTCAGTTATCACAACTTGAAGAACTGGTGCTTGAATATGTTTCAGGATTCTCTGATCTTTCACCACTACGCTCATTACCCAGACTCAAATCACTGCACATTGAGAACCTCAGGAGTGTGAACGACTTTGGGGGGTTGTCCGGCCTTGCATGCCTCCGTTACTTGTATATTGACGGCACCCTGGACTGGAAGCAGCCCATCGCTGATTTCGAATTCCTGCGTGGACTCCCCAATCTGGAAGTCCTTTCTTTTGGTCAGATTATCAACAAGACTCCCTATCCAGCTCTGTTGCCCGCGTTGGCACTGGAAAAGTTGAAACGTCTCAAGCTAACCTGGAACATGCTGGCGGCAGAGGAATATGCGTTGCTGGAAGTCGGGTTGCCCGGGGTTGAAGGAGTGAATTGGGGACCTTATACCCGCTTTCAATACTCATCGGGGGAAGAATGGTTCGAGTTCACCGGCAAAGGAGCGGGCAGAGCAAAATGCGGTCACGCAAAAGCCGAACAAAAATGCGCTGAGTACGCCGAGAAGTACGAACAGATGAAGTTAATAGCCCAAAGCACCATTTGATTTCTGCCCGAATGATCGACGCATCATCAATACGGCTTATCAGTCAAGAGTAGAACTGGTCACCAAAGCTCTTCATTCAACACAAACATCCAGCTAAACTGAGATGGAGATTTGACGTTAATGAATCATGTGTTCTATCTGTTTTGCCGTGATCATCAATACACAAGCAATGAAGACTGACAGTAGAAGAAAATCATCGTGCTACTGCCAAATGAGGGGAGTGATCAGCAGAGTCCTTTGTGGCCTGAAGATAACATCGGATTGCCTGGGCCATCTCCTGGGCAGACTGGTAACGCTCATCCGGATCATAAGCCAGAGCTTTCATGATCAGTTTTTCCAGTTCCGGATCGAAGTTTTCAATCTGTTCATGTGGAGGCTGAATCGCTCCCTCTGCCACAGCTTCCAGAGTCTGCCTGATCGAAGACCGCACATGTTCGTACGGATGGCGGCGGACAAGAAACACATAAAGCAACATCCCCACTGAATAGATATCGCTGCGGCCATCCACCAGTTCCACGTGCCCCTGGGCTTGTTCTGGGGCCATGAAAAGCGGAGTTCCAATGACCATTCCTTCAATCGAACGGGAAGGATCATCAGGTGGCTCGAAATTCCGAAACAGAGATTTCCCCAATCCAAAATCAACCAGTATCGGTTCCCCCTGAGGGTTGATCAGAATATTGGTTGGTTTCAGATCTCGGTGGACAACTCCATGCTGATGAGCATGCTCCAGTGCATCACATACTTTGGCAATAATGGATAGTATCTGTCTGACGGGCAACTGTTCCGTACGGATGTATTTTTCGAGGGTGGAGCCATCTACATATTCCATGGCGCAGTAACCTGATCGATCATTGACATCGGCATCGTAAACCTTCGCGATGTTTGGATGATTCAGTTGCTTCATCAAGTAGATTTCTCGGGAAAACCTGTGATAAATACTATCCGAAACCGATTTGGCCCGAGCCAGCTTCAAGGCAATTAGATTTCCGGTTGATTCCTGAACTGCTTTCCAGACCGTTGCACAGGCCCCCTTCCCCAATAGAGAAACGATGCGATAACCAGGGATATCAGGGGGAGGCACCGCGCCATGGGTGAGGGAATTGATAATTCGACAGGCGGCTTTTAATCGACTGGACAGGACATTGGGATTGACCGGCTTGGTCAGATAATCATCCGCTCCCGCGTCAAGACCTTCGACCATATCTTCAGCAGAATCACGGCTGGTCAGCATGATGACGTAAGGATAGGTCTGCTTGTCAAGAGCCTTGACCTGGCGACAGACCTCAATGCCATTCATGCCCGGCATGTGCCAGTCCAGAATACACAAGGGAGGAGAGTCCTCCTCTTTCAGAATGCTCCAGGCCTGATCGCCATCTTCTACTGCGGTGACATGGTAGCCCCAGTTTTTGACATTCGTTTCCAGCATTCGTCTGTAGATGGTGCTGTCTTCAGCAATCAGAACATCCATCGATTTATTTCCTTCATTTACGGAAATCATGTTTCGACAATGTACGACTTTGCTTATCTGGAAGAGCAACGCTCTCACTTATTGTATTCATTTTTATCCAGTGAAGATCTTCGATTTCCTAAGAATCCAATAATTCATCCACATTCAGAGTTCCTGCAAAACAGATCACCTTTTTCATTAAGAAGATGCAGCAATCTGCAGACTGGTAGGAGCAGTGCATGCAAATCGTGTAATTATTTGAAAACAGAGAGATTCCTGATTTTGCATTTCACGAACTATTTTTTCTGATGATAATTAAAGAAGGTCAGTCGAATCACTCCACTCTCTAAGGAGGTAGTACGATGAATTCTCATCAGAACGCTAATTCGGTTTTGACAGCTCAAGATATCATGTCTGATCGCGTCAAAACGCTTTCACCGGACACGCCCGTTCCGGAAGCAATTCACACGATGCTGGCCAACAACTATACGGGGATGCCGATCGCGGACTCTGAAGGCAATTATCGAGGAGTCTTTTCAGAAAAATGCTGCATGCGAGTTCTGACAACACTCGTTGATCTGGCTGAAGAGCCCATTAGCGATCATCTGCTGGCCAGAGAGATTATGATTCCCAGGAGCCGGTTATTTACCGTTAAACCAGATGACGATGTGTTTGATGCAGTCAACAGTTTGCTGAAACATAATTTTTCAGGAGCACCGGTCATCGATTCTGATGGCACATTTATGGGAGTCCTCTCAGAAAAAACCTGCATGAGCCTGGTCATCGAAGCAGCCTATGACGGTTTGCCGACAGCCACTGTTCGCGGCTTTATTGACAACAGCATGAACCGACTGATCCAGCCTGATACGACTCTTTATCATATCACAAAGATTTTCAGAGAAACGTCCCTGCGAAGGTTGCCTGTCATTGACCATAACGAAATTGTCGGGCAGATATCCCGCCGAGACGTCATTAATGATTCTCGGATTCTCTCCTGCATCATCAAGCATCACCTGGACGACCCTCTCGACTCACCCCGATCCATGACGGAAGAATCAATGATCATCATGGCCGCACAGAAATCGCTGCCGGAACAGAATGTATCTGGTTTTGCAGATGAAGAGGCCAGAACAATTGGCCCCGATGTGGACATCTTCTCCATCGCTCACCTTTTCCATTGCACTCCGTATCGGCGATTTCCAGTAGTTCAGGATGGAAAACTGATTGGATTGGTGAGCCGGTGCGATGTGCTGCGTGCATCGTTTGGCTTGTTGAACAGGCCTCAGGAAACGTCTCACAAACCATTATTTCTGAGTGCGGTCACCAGCGCTGAAGATTCACAAATCTGGACGAGGTAATCAATATTGCTGTCATTCAAAAGCAGGTGAATGACAATCCTGATCGAGAAATGCTCCGTAAGTGACGAAGATGTACTGCCTTTACAGAGGATCTCATTTTGTCTTCAGGACATGGAGGAGCCCGCTGAGGATTGATTTCAGTTCCTGCAGTTCATTGCGAATTTGCGAAAAATTATTCTCTTTGGCTGCCAACTCAATTTCACGAGCTGCCGCTTCTCCCTGAAGGGCAGATAGAACTCGGAGTTCCCCTTTGATTGTATGTGCGATGGCCTGAACCTGATCGGCGTTTTCGCTCTGAACAGCGGTTTCGAGTTTTTGAAGTGAGCGTGGGCACTCCTCTTGGAATATTTCGAGCAATTCGTGCAGCAGGTCTGGATCGTCAGCGCAGTTTTCCAATGCCTGTTTCCGATTCCAGTAATGACTCTCGACAAATGAGTCATCCTCGTTTTCTCTTTTGCCAGAGGTGGAGTGCTGAGTTCCGGCCTCCTCTCTGGCCTCTATGAAGTGCCACTTTCTTTCAATGTCACTGATAGCCTTGAGAAGCTCTTTCATTCTCAAAGGCTTGGCAACGTAACTGTCCATTCCCGCTGCCAGACACTGTTCACGGTCCCCAGACATGGCATGGGCAGTCATTGCTATGATGGGAATATGCCCTCCCTGCTGTTGTTCGATCTCTCTGATTTTCCGCGCGGCTTCCAGTCCATCCATTTCCGGCATCTGCACATCCATGATGATTAAATCAAATGCACCTGCCTGCCATTGTTCGACTGCAAGGAGGCCATTCTCAGCGATCGTGACTTTGTGGTCCCATTTCTGCAAGACGCCAATTGCCAGCTTCTGATTGACCCGATTATCTTCAGCAAGCAATATAGTTAAAGGACGAAGCGGTTGAACATCAAGCTCATGGATCGCATCAGAATGATCTTGAACGACCGCAGAAATTTCACAGGCTTCTGCAATGGCATCGAACAGTTCAGACTGCTTGACTGGTTTAATCAGGCAGGCAGTCACCCCCAGAGATTCACAGCGAGCGGAATCGGATGGTCGATCTGCGGAGGTGGAAAGAATCACCTTCGTGTTTTCCAGTTGTGGTTGACGACGGATTTCCGCGATCAGTTCAAATCCATCCATGAGTGGCATTTCTGCATCGGTGATGATTAATGGATAAGAACGCCCTGCCCGTTTCTCAGAAAGCAGCAGTTCCAGGGCCTGACGTCCGTTTACAGCCAACGTTGGTTTCAGCCCCCAGTTCTGCAGCATTTCCTGATAGATGCATCGATTCGTGTGATGATCATCCACAACCAGAACCGGCAGGTCATGGAGTCGATTCAGAGTGTCTGGCGAAACGTAACAGTCTGTATAGGAGGCAACTTCAAAGCGTGCGGTGAAATGAAACTGACTGCCTTTGCCAAGTTCACTTTCGCACCAGATCCGACCTCCCATGAGTGCGACCAGACGAGAGCAGATGGCCAATCCCAGACCGGTTCCACCATACTTTCGAGTCGAACCGGAATCCTCCTGTTCAAATGCTTCAAAGATGGAGGTTCGTTTCTCGGGAGAGATACCGATGCCTGTATCGGAAACGGTAAAGTGGAGAGTCACACTGTTAGACTGCTGAGATTCAATCCTGATATCCAGGATAATTTCCCCTTCATCGGTGAACTTGATCGAATTCCCGACGAGATTGACCAATACCTGGCGCAGCCGTTGCGGATCACCCCAGATCTGATGTGGTACATCCGGAGCAATATGAAATGCCAGTTCCAGGTTTTCTCCACTGGCCCGCAGAGCCAGCGATTTCATCGTGTCTCCAACATGATCGTGGAGATCAAATTTCTTACGAATCAGGTCGAGCTTTCCTGCTTCAATTTTGGAAAAATCAAGGATATCATTGAGTAAGGTAAGCAGTGATTCTCCCGAAGTCATGACCATCTGCAGATATTCACGCTGAGTCGAGGAGAGTGTTGAATCCAGAACCAGTTCTGTCATACCGATAATCGCATTCAAGGGAGTACGAATCTCATGACTCATATTGGCCAGGAATTCACTCTTCGCTTTGCTCGCCTCTTCTGCCGCTGATTTGGCAAGCTCCAGCGATTCAATGGCCAGTTGCCTGGCGGTTACATCCCAGAAGATCGCCTGCAGCCCAATGGTTCTGCCATTGGCATCACGTACGGGAGTCTTGATCACCTCAACCCAGGATTTACGGTTGTTTGTTTCATTCACCTCAACCTGTCGAAGCTGCTTTCCGGTGTTGAGAACATACAGGTCATCCGCCCGGAACCCATCAGCAATGTCGTGAGGCGAAAAGTCATAGTCAGTCTTTCCCAGGATTTCTGACTGACTGCGTCCTGTAAACTCACAATAGGTCCGATTCGCAAAAATAAAGATACCAGTGGTGTCTTTTCGCAGCACACAGACAGGAAGATTTTCTACGAGGGATTCATAGAGAACCTGTGAATCCTTGAGCGATTCTTCTGCCAGTTCCCGGCGAGTCCATTGCAATGCATATCGAATCGATCGTTCCAGCACAGATGCATTGATATCCCCTTTAATCAGATAGTCTGCAGCGCCAATGCGCATTGCCTCCATGTCAACAGTCCGATCATCCTGCCCGGTCAACAGGATCATGGGAGCTCTGCAGCCGAGTGCGACCGCCTCCCTCAGCAGTTCCAAACCGTCATGTTCTCCCATGTGGTAGTCAATCAGGTAGGCATCGTACCGGCATTCCCTGATCTGCTTCAGGCTTTCATGATAATCTGGAATCCAGTCCAGCTGGCAACGCGGAATCCCCGCCTGGGACAACAGCCCCCGAACGAGGACGAAATAATCCTCATCATCATCAATCAGGAGGACTTTCAAAGGTTGTTCAGCCATGAGAATTGCCTTCCTGGCCATTGGGCAGTTTGACGATTTCAAACCAGAACAAGGCCACAACCCTCATCACCTCAACCAGTTCCTGGAATGTCACCGGCTTGGTGATGTAGGCATTCACGCCCAGATCATAGGAGCGAAGGATATCTTCTTCAGCTTTTGAGGTGGTCAGGACCACAACGGGGATTGAATGTAAATGAGGATCGGCCTTGATCTCTTCCAGAGCCTGCCGGCCATCCTTTTTGGGCATATTCAAATCGAGAAGAATGACTCCGGGACGGGGAGAAGTTGCCGGATCGGCAAATTTCCCACGATGATATAAATAATCCATCAGTTCCACGCCATCTTCGACAAATTTCATCCCGTTCATCAAGCGATATTCTTTAAGAGCTTTCTGAGTTAACAACCGATCATCGGGATCATCGTCAGCCATCAGAAATGTCACGGCTTCATGTTGTGATTTCATGGACTCATTCCTCTATGAAATAGTTGGCTGGCAGACGCACAAAAAAATGAGCTCCCTGCCCCGGCTGACTCTCCGCCCAGATCTGACCCTTGTGTCGATCAACAATTCGTTTACAGATGGTTAAGCCAATCCCGGTTCCTTCGTACTCACTCCTCCCATGAAGTCGCTGGAATGGCTGAAAGATGCGCTGAGCATACTCGGGGGCAAAACCGATCCCGTTATCTGCGATCTCAAATTCCCATTGATCTTCTCTGTTCCTGGGGAGCGACGAATTCATGGCGATATTCCGAACAGTCACTGAAACAACAGGGGGTACATCGGGTTTTCTATATTTTAAAGCATTGCCGATGAGGTTCTGCATTAATTGTCTCATCTGTGTGGGATCGGCATGGATCGTTGGCAATTCACTGACATGGACTACTCCGCCGGAAACGGACAGGCGGTCTTCCAGGTCTTCAATCACGGATTGAACGATTTCATTCATGTCAACCAGGCTGAAAGTCTGCCCCTTTCGCAAGACTCTTGAGAGAGTCAACAGATCATCAATCAACGTCTGCATCCTTTCAGCGGCTTTTTGCATCCGCTGCAAATAATCCTGCCCTTCTGCCCCCAGCTGATCTGGATATCCGTTGAGCAGCAAATTGCCAAAGGACCGTATTTTACGGAGAGGCTCCTGCAGGTCGTGAGAAGCAACATAGGCAAACTGCTCCAGCTCTGCATTTGATGCGGCCAGTCGATTGAGTGTCTGTTTCAGAAGCTCTTCCTGTTCGGTAACGATCCGTTCGTGACTTCTCAACAATCGATCTACGGAAACGATTTGAGCTTCCGTCCGATTGGGGATATCCAGGTGAGCCAGCAAGGCCATCCGCACACTTTGAGAGAGGTGCACGAACAATTTCGCCGTATCATGTGAAACAGGAACTTTAGAAAACAATATGAGGGAATAAAAACGCCCATTGGGGAGCAGATCTCCAAATCCAACCACGGACTGAATCCCATAGGGAATGACAAATTGATCCTGTGCGGGGATCTCAGAACTTCCCACAGCATTTTCCACATGAAACACACCAGTATCGCAACCGGAGATCAGACTCTTCGATTCCGGATTAAGAATTCCACTTACCTGGATGCCTGTCTGTTGCAGCAATTGAGAAACCATGGGCATCTGGAGGATAGCCTCTTCACTGAGCAAAGGGATCACTCGATGGGACTGCGATCCTTCAACATCATTCCAGGCTTCTTCCGCACCCACGGTCGCCATTAAAGTCAGGCATCGAGTATCGGATTTGATTTCCGGAGAAAGTGTTCTGGCAAGCTCCTGCTGTGATTCCGTCAACTCTGCGAACAACCGTGTCTCAAACATCCTCACTAATGCAAACGCGGGGGCACCGGATTCATCAACAACACTGTTGTACAAATAATTGACCAGTGACAGAGACAGCTCTGAACCGGAGAATTCCCGACACAGCCCGCGAACGACTGATCCGCAATCAATCATGTCAGATAATGAAAATTGATCCAGTCGATACTGGCGACGTTTCAGAAAGTCACTGTGGACCGGCAATGCGAGGCCGGATGCGACATCTTCCAGCTCTGACAGTAATCGTTTCAACTCCGCATCCCGCCGTTTGTGTTCTGTAATATCGCTCCCTTCAGGGATCAGGTAGATCACATTTCCGCTGGAATCCTTCACTGGCTTGAGCGTAAAGTCAACGACAATCGTCTTACCATCCGCTCCAATATGCGTCGCTTCGAAGCCATCAGAAGTTCCCTTGGCAGCGACCTCAATTGACTGACGTAGCCGGGCCTGTAATTCAGGTGAGTGAGCCCACCAGGGAGTTTCCCAGAACGACTTGCCGATCACCTCAGATTCCGAGACTCCGGCAGCTGCCAGGGCAGTCCGATTCGCATCAATCAGTTTGCCATCGGGAGTTAATAAACCGATAAAGTTCTTACTCTGATCGATCAATGCCCTGCGAATCGCCTGCTCCCGATTCCGCGAGGTAATGTCCCAACAGACGCCTGTCATCCGAATTTCCTGATCATCAGGATTCCGATAAACTTTTCCTCGTGCTGCAACGGTATGGATCGATCGATCCGGCCAGACAATCTGAAATTCAGTATCGTATTCACTCTGATCTTTAATGGCCTGCTTGATCTCTTCAGCAACCCGCTGGCTTTCTCCTGGAGCTAAATACTTTTCAAAATCAGAATATTTTCCATTAAAAGTTCCCGGTTCAATCCCGAACAGGGGATACATGAATTCATCCCACTGCACGACATCATGGCTGACATCCCAATTCCATGTCCCCACACCGGATGATCGCAATGCAAGATCCAGACGCTCCCGGTTGGTTTCCAGCTGGCTGGTCCGCTCGACGATCATTTCTTCCAGATGGTCCTGGAACTGACGTATTTCAACGGCCGTTGAGGTTAACTGAGCGATCTGCACAAGTATGGACTCATCTTCTGCTGTAAACTCTCCCTCCACCTTATCAGAAAGCTCAATGAGACCAAGATTTCTTCCATCCTGACCTCTCAAAGGTGCTGCCAACCAGCCCCGCATTGGAGGATGCTTTCCCGCTTCGGGTCCAAAGCCACGCCAGCGGGGATGAGCCTCCAGTTCCTCCTGGGTCATTCTGATCGGCTGGTTGCTTTCACAAACCACTGAGTAAATCCCGGTACCATCTGGTGGGGCATCATACGTGCGGTACGCCGCATATTTTTCTGAAAGCGACACGCCCGTAATCGCCTGGGTCCAGTTTCTGTCTGTCGTAAAACTGGTGACAGCCTGATGAGCACGCAGCAGGCTACGGGTACGGTCTGTGACATTCTGCAAGATGTCTGCCAGTGGCCGATCCCCTCGAATCGATAGCGAAATTTCTGCGAGTTCCTGCAACTTCCTGGCCCACTCCTGTTCCTTGTGAAATGCCGCCTGCAATTTTCTCTGGGACTCTAATCGATCCGTGATATTGGCAATCGTGGCAAGAACAAAAATCCCACCTTCTGTCACGATCGGGTTCAGGCCGATTTCAATGGGTATCTCGATCCCATCCTTATGCAATCCAAACAGCTCACGCCCCGCAGCCATGCGGCGAATTTTAGGTCCTTGAAAATAACTCTGGCGAAGTTCTGGATGTTTGTCCCGAAACTTCTCAGGAACAAGCAATTCCACATATTCCCCAATCAGTTCTTCCCGTTCGTACCCGAACATGAATTCGGTTTCCTGATTGATCAGAACGATCTTTCCCTCTTCATCAATAATGACCATCGCAATGGGCGAGCATTCTACCGTGGCACGAAAGCGGGATTCACTTGCCGTCAGGCTATTGAGTAATTCCTCTCGATTCTGCAACATCTGCTGAGAGAGACCATGCCAGCCGTCAGAAAGAGCATCGAGATCGATACGACTACTGCCATGCCGCTTCGACAACTCTTTCAATTTTTTTGTCCAGGCCCACATTATCCCCTCACTTTCAACCGTTCCTCCAGTTCACGAAGCATGGCCTGATCTCGGGCCACAACATCAAAGACTGCGACTAATGTTTGTGCAACAAGTACCGCTCCCAGGCAACTGACCAGAGCCACAGTCAACTTCAACCACCCCAACCCGACAAAAATGGGGTTCACAACGGCATATGCTTCCACAAGATGGACCGTCCCGCAGAGAATAAACACTATTGTCACAATGGGGATCATCAAACGGGTCAGTGGGATTCGTTTGGGTCTGGGATGTAAACGAAACAGGACAATTCCTATCAGGACATAAGCCGACCATGTCATGAAATCACCCGTAATCAATAAACAAGCCAGCGGCTTTGTCCACCCGGTACAGGCACCCGTCCATTGGCTGGCAAATTGATTTCTGAACAATCCCTCTGATACTGATATGACTGGCAGGAACCAGAGAAGCCCACCCAGCAGCGACCATGACAAGCCTTCGGCCACGGTGCGTACAATTGGTTTTCGTTTATCAGCAGCAAACATATCATCAACAGTGACTGCAGATTGCTCAGTCAGATTCTTTTCTATGGTCTTGAGGCGATTCTGTTCTGCTTCGATCAGACCAAAGACGCTGACAAGGTCATGAGCAATATAGATCGCACCGACCACACCGATCAGACCTGAAAGATTCTTGAGTACGGCATCAAATAAATAAATGGGGTTGAAAACCACATATGCCGAAAGGAGGTGGGTCAACGCACAACTGAGAAAGACACAACTGATGAGCGGAACCGTGATTCGGGTTGTTGGCAAACGCCTGAGAATGGGATGCAGACGCCACATCACAACAGCAATATTGACATAAGCCATCCACAGCAGCACATCACTCATGGCATGAAAACCGGCCAGGGAAGATGTCCAGCCAGAACAGGTACCATCCCAGCGTCGGGCAAATCCATTGTGCAGCAATCCACCATAATTAGGAGGACGTGCTTGCAGGTAATCAGCTGGTAGAGTCCACCAGAAAAGCAGAACCCCCAGGGCAG
>JAGQQT010000001.1 GCA_020426065.1 Planctomycetaceae bacterium
GGCAGCTGCTGTTATTGACGCGAACGGCTTTCGCTTCTTCCACGTACTCAGAATCGAAATTCTCTTCGCCGACCAGATTGAGAATGGTCGACTTGACATTGGAATTCGCCAGCACGGCCCGACAGCCAATCCGCTTTCCGTTGACCACCACGCCGGTCACTTTTCGATCGGCATCCACTTCGATCTTTTCGACCAGCGAGCGGATTCTCAGATCGACTCCGTTGGCAATCAGTTCCTCTTTCATCTGCTCAATCAGGGCATCTGTTCCCCCCTGGAACGTAAACACGCCCTTGCTCATGAAGTTGGAAAAGACAATACCGTAGGTAATAGCCGGGTCTTCCAGAGTGGACCCGTTCGCATAGGTGATCGGTTCCATCAGCAGTCGGACCACATCATCCCGCCCCGGGAAGAATTTCTCGAACAGTTCTCGAGTGGTCATCGACTGATCATCGTAGAAGTTCATACTGCGAGCGGTATCGAAAAAGTCCTGAACCGTCTGCGGCGCGACCTTGAACTGTTCAATCAGCAGCTTCGTAAAGTCATCCCGGTTGAATGTAGTCTCAACCGAAAACTGTGGATTCTCAAAGCGGATCCCTTTGAGCTGCACAATTTTGTCGGCGATTTCCCGGGTCCAGTATTTCCGGCAGCTTTTGATCATGCCGATGGGAAATCCGTGCAGCGAGATATCAAAAATGTGGCCGCCACGACGTTTAAACCAGGTGGCCATGCCACCCAGCTGATAATGATGCTCAAGCAGCAGGACCGAATATCCGGCCTTTGCCAGCACATTCGCACCGGTCAAACCTGCCAGTCCGCTCCCGATGACGATCACATCATAGGAATCTTTCACGCCAGCCAGAAAATCTTTCGCCATCGTTGCCTGCAACCCATCTGCTGAAAAACCGCCATCGCCCCGGTGGGGGATCTCATTTCACTGCCAAAAACACAAGCTGGAGATTGTAGAACCAGCCGCATGAAAGTTACAGTGTACGTATTCTGGGCCAGCTGTTCATCTGACAACAGGTCTTTCGGATGCAAAGGGGATTTATGCTCAGTCTGCCCGCTCGATGGCTGTTTTCAAGCCTGTTTTTCGTCTGCACTCTCTCGCTCAATCTTCAAATCACTCAGGCGGAAACGCCCACTCGCGGAAAAAAAGCCACTGCCGCTCCGACTAAGGACTGGAAATCGACTCTCAAAAACGTGGCTTACGGCCCGCACGAACGGAATATGCTCGATTTATACCTGCTGGATGCGGAAGAGCCGGCTCCGCTGATTGTCTGCATTCACGGCGGAGGATTTGTCGCAGGAAGCAAGGAAAAGATTGCCCCCCAGTTCCTTAACGCCGCCCGCGAAAAAGGGTTTTCGGTCGCATCCATTAATTACAGGTTTGTGACCACCGATATGTTCCCCGCTCCTCAGCAGGACGGAGCCCGCGCCATCCAGTTTTTGAGATGCAACGCCAGCAAATACAACCTGGATGAGGAACGCTTCGCCGCATTCGGAGGCTCGGCCGGAGCGGGGATTTCGATGTGGCTGGCCTATCACGATGATCTGGCCAATCCCCTGGCAGATGATCCCATCGCACGGGCATCAAGCCGGGTTCAGGCCGTCGGCTCCATCGGTGGTCAGTCTTCTTATGATCCCTTTGTACTAAAGGACTGGATTGGCGGTAAGGCCTACATGCATCCTTCCGTTTTCCTCTGTTACCGCGTCCTCTCGATCGATCAGCTCTCTGATCCCAAGCTGCAACCGCTCTATGATGAAGTCTCTGCCATTAAACATGTCTCGGCAGATGATCCCCCCACGTTCATGTACTATTCTGAACCAGATCAACCACTCCCTGCCAATTCCAAGCCCGGTGAGGGAATCCATCATCCGATCTTCGGACACAAACTGAAGGCGGAACTGGATCGAGCGGGGATCGAATCGGAATATTATCACGCGTCCCACGCCGGACGGGACTGGGGAACTCTGTTACTTGATTTCTTCGAGCAGAAGATGGCTGCGACTCCGCAGGAAACCGCTGGTCAAACGCAGTAATGCCCGATCAGTTTGTGGTAAAACTCCACACCCCGCGACAACTGATCCTTCGAAATCCACTCATCATCGGTGTGGGCCTGCTCAATGCTGCCCGGTCCACACAACACCATATTCTTCATCGCACCCAATTCCGCTGCATCACTCGCATAGCAGACCCGGGACGCCTCCGGCTGACCGGCCAGCTTGAGTAACTGCTGAATCATCTCCGAATTCGGATCCGAATAGAACGGCACAGAATTCTGGATCAGTTCGTATTCGATTCCCAGCTCTTCCGCCTTGCGGGACGCCCGATCCAGCAGATCCTCGACCGTTCTGCCCGGCATTGGTCGAAAACAGACGGTACACATGCACCGCTCCGGTGTGATGTTGGACGCCATCGTGAAATCATTCACGCCAATGTTCCAGCTGATCGTTGGAGGATCAAATAAAGTATTCTGCCAGGCCGGATCGTGCATCACTTCCTCGTGGATGGCCAGCATTTCCTGAAGGAAGGGAATCATCTTCAGATTGGCATTCAGGCCACTGGCAGAACTGGAATGCCCGGCCCGGCCATACGAAGTGACATGAAACACTGCCACTCCCTTGTGGGCATGCACAACCTGCAGAGAAGTCGGCTCACCAATGACCGTGAGAGGTTGCTGAACGATCAGATCCTGAAAGATCCGGGATCGCAACGCGATATCCTTCGCCCCCAGAAAACCGACTTCCTCATCAGCTGCAACCAGAATGGAGAGCGGTGCCCGCAACTCCTGTCCCTGATATTGTTCAGCTGCTGCCAGAAAGCAGGCGAGCGAACCTTTCATATCGCAGCTGCCACGCCCGTAAACCCGGTCAGCAGTTTCGTACAGATCAAACGGTCCCGACTCCTCAAAACTCCAGGAATCCACCGGGACAACATCACTGTGGGCGCAATACAGCAAGCCGCCCGGACCGCTACCCCGGGTGGCGATCACACTCACTTTCTCCATGCCGTTCAGGTCGTCGTAACACAGCAACTCGACCTTGAAGTCAAGTGGCTCCAGAATGGCGGCAATTTCATCTGAAATCTCACGATTGGATTCAAAACTGACAGTGGGAGATTCCACCAGTCTACGCAAATGTCCCAAAACCTGATCCAGCACTTCCTATTCCTCCCGAAGCACCCAAGATGTCATCATCGGCGTCCTACAGACGGAATAATCGGCATCTTTTTACATCGTGGGATCAGTTTTGCGCAAGTCGGTCGACCCATACAACCGATACCACTGATAAGACCGGAACCGATCCGGGCCTTTTGCGCATGGCTCCGTTCCGGAGATGGCCTCCGATTATGACAAAGCTTATGAACTCACTCCAGCGTGGCGTCCCACAGATGAATGACACATTCAATTGCGGCTCTCCGAAGCACATCCTCGGAAATGCCTGCCTGATGCTGTTACTAGTCCTTGCGACAGGAGAGCTACGTACGGCTCAGGCACAGCCGCCTCAACCCGGCATGGCACCGGTCAATTTGCCCGGGCGACCTCAGTATTATGAGTATCTTCCCCGCGGAGATGACTGGGATCGGAATCCGGAAACTCCACTTGAACGGTTGCTGAAACAGGCTGCCAACCAGAGTTATACCCGATTTGAATACCTGAACTGGTCGGTTTCCGATCCCTCCCAGGGACATGTCGGTGCTCAGGGTAAACGCCTGGATGAAGGTCTCGGATTCAAGGATCCTGCCTACATCGACACCCAGCGGGCTGCCTCAATTGTAGGTTTTGATGACTTCTACCCGATCAGAAACCCGCTGCTCAGATCGAATCCTGGTGATCTTGTTCTGATTCAGGTCTGGGAATCCACCCAGTTGCAGCTACAGGATGCGGGTGCAGACGGCTTTGAGTACGATTATCTGGATACCGACGCGAATGGTGTTGTTGATACATTTGATGACAATGATCTGGATATTTTCCCTCGCCTGACCGGCACGCAGAAACTTGATTTCTTCCGGGGAACGGACACCAACCTGCTGGTTCCAACGACAGCGGCTGCCAACATTGATGCCTTCCAGATTTCTCAGGTTGCCGTGCTCACGGTGGGTCGACTGGCCAACACACGTGCCCTGCAACTGGACAACAATAATGGATTCCGGGGTTTGTACGGCCTCAATACCACCTTTGGTGCATTTGAAGCCAGCTTCTTCACGATGGGTACCTCCACCTCAGGATTCGAATACGTGCCACTGCCAGACTTCCTGCTGGGAACGCCTGGGGCGGGTGCGGGTGGAGCAGCAGCAGACCCACTGGTCATTCCCATCCTGGTCAATGATATGGTTGCTCCAGATGTGTTCGATGACAACGGAACATTGATCACGGACAGTAACAACTATTACCTGGTGTTTAACGACACATATCGACTGACCTACAAGTCAGAAGCATGGGGATTTTCTCCAAGTCTGTTCTGGACCTTGCAGGAACGTCCGGACCGTTTCCGGATTTCTGGTTCTGCTGGTTTCCAGTACATGGACCTGCGGGAACAGATGCTGCAGGTGGGTACTTTTGCTCAAACTGTTCAGACTCCCAACCGACCCTTCTATGTTTACAACAACGAACTGGCTGATGGCGTCACGCCCATTCCAGACTCAGACGTGCTGACTTCAACCATCAACTCGGTCACCTCCAATAAGGTGATGGGACCGACCGCCGGTATCCGCACTGAAGTCGGGGATGACAGATTCTCTTTTGGTCTCGATACCAAACTGATGTTGGGCGTGAATGCCTACGAAGCGGAAGTGGGTGTGGATGACCTGCTGTTTGTCGGAGATGATAACTTAACCAGAGATGCTTCCACCGACTTCTCAGCCGGTTTCGAAATGATCCTCGACACCAAAATCAGACTCCGGGATCATGTCACCCTGACTGCCGGGTACAACTTCCTGTGGTTCTCCGGAATTACCCGGCCGGATGAAAACATTTACTACAACATCGACGCCACACTGATTCCGCTGACGGATCCCCGTCGGGCGACAGCTGCACCAGATGGTCCAAACCCGGGACCAGATTATGACATCAACAATGATGTTGTGGTCCGCAAAGAAGAAACCACCTTCAGCCTGAGCGGGTTGTCGATCGGGGTTGTGATCGACTGGTAATCACTGCGGCACTCATGTCTGTTCATCGCGACCAGTCACGATCCGGCTGATCGCCTTGAACTGATCATGCTCAGCAGTTTCGCACCATTCAAAGATCACGGTCTCCACCGAACTGATCGTGATTCCCTGGTCGCGAAACCGCATCAGGGCCGCCTGATGATCCGAGTCATTCCGACACTGTACCGCATCAGTCGGAATGATGACTTCATACCCGAGGGCCAGCAGGTCAGCTGCTGTCTGCCAGACGCAGACATGCGTTTCCATGCCGATCAGGATCGCCTTGGTCCGTTGATCTGTTCTGTCACCTGCGGCCGGCAGCTGCAGCGCCTCAACACTGCTGAACCTCATTTTGGGAATGGGGTCTTGAGCAAACTCCTTCAGGCGGGAGTCTGTTGCTCCCAGACCTTTGGGATACTGTTCTGTGGTCAGAACCGGGACATTCAGTAAGCGGGCCACATTCAGCAGCATCCGACAGCGATGAACCAGCAGCTCCGGATCCGGCATTCCTGTGAGCAGCTTTTCCTGAACATCGATCAGCAAGACCTGCGACTGTTCCGGAGTCAGCAGTCCACAACTGCGAAGATATGAAGACATCACGATTTCCCACATCTGATAACGACCTACCATTCCTCTGGAAGGAATGGTTCAGCTGCCTGAATTTCCAATGTCGCATACCCGGCCAGAAAAAAAGGCGTCCGAATGAAATGTAATTCATCCGGACGCCGTGGTCGAATCAGTTGTGTGTTGTCAGGCCAAATGACCTGTTGAATCAGCTACGATGGAGCGTTGGAACGCGGGGACGTTTTGCTTCATTGGCATCCCAGATTTCCTGATCATCCTCCGATGTCCACGGAAGTGGCTGATCGTGCGGAATCTCTTCATCGGGACCTGAGTGCAGTTGAAACGATCCTCGAGCACTTTCCTCAAAGAACCGCTGGAACCACAACATTCCGGTCACGTGGTTATTCGGGTTCAGAAGTGTAATTTCAATCCCGCGGTCAAAGCAGTCCAACAGCATCCCGAAAAAGCCGCTTGGCACGTATTTGACGTGATTCATCGCAAATGCGAGTGACTTTCTCTTTTCGACTTCAACCAGCCTGCTGACGGTTTCCCGCAATAAGGACAGATCAGCTCCGTCCCAGATTTCGATTGGCCCCATGTCCAGCAGGATACTGTGACCGTGTTCGTGAAGACTGATCCGTTGTCGCTTTTTACGAGGCATTTTGCTCCCAGTGCTGCATCGGTGTATGGATGACAAGACTCAGGCCTGTCTCCAAACGCAATCACTGGGCCAAACTGTTCAATCGCTCTAAACGCCACCTGAAACAACAGACATAAGTTATTTCCACCAAAACAGTTGTAGCAATAAACGAATTGCATCGCGTCGCAAAAACACGACGCACCGTTGATGCGATCCGGCATCATGGGAACACAGGTTGATGCCAAAGCACAACCTCACCTCGAGGGGAAATGTCGGCCAAACGCACCATGTCCCGCTAGAACGGGGCCGTTGGTGAGATTCAATCATGCAACATGCTGGTGATTGGAGCGGGAAGCGCTCTGCCAGATCAGTTCGTGGCTGAGGGAGCAGACAATGCGGTTTTGGACTTGGATCGGAGGCTGTTTTCCAGAGCGGCATTGTCGGCCACGAGTTGCTCAAATTCGAGCTGCAGTTTCCGCAGTGTTTCGCGCAAAGTTTGAACTTCAGCCAGAGCGGCATTTCGTTTTTCTTCGGCTTCTACGAGTGTCGCGACCAGTCCCTTGGTGTATTCCGGACCAGCTTCAGCGGGTGCTTCCGGATTTCCATTCAGTTCTTTCATCCGATCTTCCAGCGAGGCCTTGGCAGACTCGACGCTCTTCTGCTGAATCTGCAGAAACTGACGGCGGTCGTTAAGTCGCTGCTCGAGCGTAGTCATTTTCACCAGCAGATCACCCACAGGTTGACGCTTGGCAGCGGGCAGAGCATCGCGGAAACGCCACTTTTCGCTGAAATTCCAGCTGTCTGTTTCGCCAGTGCGGGGAGTGCGGGAAAGCTGCAGGCCCGCCCGATTCACTTCCATCGCCGTGACGCGGAATTCACCTACATAACTCCAGTTGCCCTGGGCGTCTTTCTGGAAACCGTACAGCAGAGGATACTTGTCTCCCTGATCGGTCGTCTGGCCAATCCCGTCATTACGGCCGATATCGACGTTGATAATCCCTCGGGCAATGTTCTGTCCCGGGACAACTTCCACGTCATCCCAGTGACGTCCCCAGCCCAGACGGGCGCGGCTGAGCTGTTCTTCCAGTTGGGTGACCAGCGCCTCCGCATCCGGCAGTTGTGCCTGAGCTGACTGGTAATCTGTGCGGGCTTTTTCGACGCGCTTACTCCATTCCGTCTGTCGATCGAGTGTTTTGGCAGTCAGAATGACGGCCGCGATCGCCAGACAGAGAGTCAAAAATGCGAAGATCTTACCGGTCAGATGCATAGAGACCACTCACGTTCTGGAAATGTCTGTCAGCGGATCTGCGAAAACCAGACCCGACAGAACCCCTGAGCCAATTGGACACATTTTCAGTATCTGATCCCTGCTGAGAGCAAATACGAAATTCTCTTCTTTTAGTGTCTGCAACTTGACCCATGATACGGAAGCGGAAAATCGGTGGTCAACATGAAACCAACGCAGTTTCTGCCGGTTATAGCAGATTCACCGATTAATCCGCGCGGAGAATACGATCTCGGCCAACACTCGGTGTGTAAACCCACCCGGGCCAGTGCTGCTCCAGAGGCGGGATTTTGCTCCTTCAAGGTCCTCTCCTGAGATGGCCAGCGGGTGATTGTTGTTTGCAGACTGTTCCGTTAGCCTATGGCCAGCCAAGGGCAGGATAATCGCAAAACTGGATGCCTGGAGAAGGATGAATGTCGACCGTTACTCAAAAAACTCGTGAAGACCTGTTGCCGGGAGAATGTCTGTGCGATTTCTGCACGGCCAAATGCTGTCATTATTTTGCCCTGCCTATCGAAACCCCGGATACTCGCGAGGAGTTGGAAAATCTCCGCTGGTATATGCTGCACGAGGATGTCTCCATTTTCGTGGATGAAGGCACCTGGTACCTGATGGTCCACAACAAATGCCAGAAACTGCGACCGGATAATCTGTGTGGCATTTACGAGAACCGCCCCCAGATCTGCCGCGATTATTCCACTGACAACTGTGAATACGCGGGTGATGGCTGCTACGATCAGCTGTTTGAAACTCCGGAACAGATCTGGGAATACACCGAAGCCCGTTTTCCTCAGCCACGAAAAGCAGCCGCCAGGTCTGCCCCTTTGGCGCTGCCGATTCTGAATTGACCGGAAACCCATTCCTGACCTGCATCACTCTCAAAGACAGCAAAACCGTTGAGCAGTCCCATCATCAAACCACAAACATTGCGAGGCTTTCGGGATTTTCTGCCAGAAAGCATGATCCCCCGATTGCAGATTATTGAAATCGCCCGGGAGGTCTATTCCCGTTACGGCTTCAGTCCGATTGATACGCCCGCACTCGAGTACAGCGAAATCCTGCTCGGCAAAGGGGGCGAGGAATCGGACAAGCAACTGTTCCGATTTGTCGATCAAGGTGAACGCGATGTGGCCATGCGTTTTGACCTGACAGTCCCCTTCGCCCGCTTCGCCGCTCAGCACATCGGCATACTGGGGACCCCCTTCAAACGCTATCACATTGCTCCGGTCTGGCGGGGTGAACGGCCTGCACGAGGACGTTTCCGGGAATTCATTCAGTGCGATTTCGATACGATCGGCACAGAATCCCTCGCGGCTGATATCGAAACACTGCTGGTCGTGCACGACCTGCTGGAAAAACTTGAGGTGGGTGAGTTTACCATCCGCATCAACCATCGACAGGTCCTGAACGGCTTGCTCGAACAGTTGGGGCTTCTCCAGCATTCCAGTGCGGTGCTGAGAGCCCTCGACAAGCTTCCCAAAATTGGCGAGGCAGCCGTGACCGAAGAAATGAACGCGACCGCTGGCATCAGTGCCGAACAGGCAACCAGGGTGATTGCGTTCGCCAATATTGAAGGTACCCGCAGCGAAGTGCTTGCCCAGGCGCAGGAAATGGTCTCCGGTTCGGAATCCGGTCGTGTGGCCTGTGAAGCACTCACGGAAATCATTTCAACCTGTGACAGAATCGGAATTGCAGAGAGCCGGTTGCAGATCGATCTTTCGATCGCCCGCGGGCTGGATTACTACACCGGCCTGATCTTTGAAACATTCCTGGCCGATCTGCCAGACATGGGGAGCATTTCTTCGGGCGGACGTTATGACAACCTGGCTGGGTTGTACACCAAGCAGAAACTTTCTGGTGTGGGAGGCAGCCTGGGGCTGGATCGACTGTTGGCTGCACTGCAGGAACTCGGACGCTGCAAGGAAGTCCAGACAACTTCCCAAGTGCTGATTGCCCGCTTTGTGGAAGATCGCCTGGCCGATTACCAGCGGCTCAGTCGGCAGTTGCACGCCCAGGGAATTGCTTCCGAAGTATACCCGGAGGGAAAGAATCTCGGAAAACAGCTCAAGTATGCCGACCGCAAGAAAATCCCACTGGCGGTCATCGCCGGGGAAGATGAGTTTCAGCAGGGAACCTGGCAAATCAAGAATCTGCAGCGGGGTGAACAACTCGTCGTTGCTGAGGCGGAAGTTGTCGGGGTCATTCAATCCGAATTGAACAAGCTCAGTACTTCCACAACCTGACCTGCCGTAGAATTGGGTCAGTGCCACCCAGCCAGTCTCGATTCACTTACCTTCATTAATACAACTTGCTACGAACTCAGCTCCAAGTTTATTCAGTGAAAGTGTGGCCCGGAAGAATTCCGGGTGGCGCAGCCGTATCAGGCTACGGTACAGGCGACCGAACCACCTTGTTCTCTCTATTTTTATCGCTTTCTGGAGAGAGGACATCGGTGTTCTCATCCAACGTCTCACTGGCAGCCTTGAACGAATTTCATCCGCCCGGAATTCTTCCGGGCCACCCGTGAGACATATGACTTCCAACTCGGTTTGATAGATACCAATGCCTAGAGAGAGGGTGCAGACAGATTGAGACACTGGTCTCATGGATCGATCCACTACTCGCTTGACTTGCAAAACGTCGCTCATCTGGTGAATGTTTATTCCAGAGAATCTCTGTGCGAGTACGATTCGATTCTGATCAGACACACTCCCTTACATAACGTTCCTCTCAAAAGCGTATGCTACTAACGTGTCAAAGTTTTTTGCTTGCGCATATTTTTCAGTGCGTCATGATTTGGTTACGGCGGTCAGAACAGACCACCACTGCTGGGTCGATCCGTTCGCAACTCCCCTCAGGAATTGAAAGACGATCATGATTATCGGAGTTCCCAAAGAGACCAAGCAGGATGAATATCGCGTGGCCATGTTGCCGGTCGGCGTGGAAGAGCTGACCCGACGGGGACACCAGGTGCTCGTCCAGCGCGGTGCCGGAACCGGCAGTGGCTTGCCGGATGAGGCGTATGCAACCAGTGGTGCTGAGATTGTTCCTTCGGCGGAAGAAGTTTTCGGTAATGCAGAACTGATCGTGAAAGTGAAGGAACCCCTGCCAGCGGAATGGCCGCTCCTGCGGGATGAGCAGATCGTCTTCACCTATTTTCACCTGGCTGCCAGCCGGGATTTGACCAAAGCCTTGCTGGATACGGGGATCATCGCCGTTGCCTATGAAACGCTGCGTGGCCCCAAAGGAGATTTGCCACTCCTCACACCCATGAGCGAAGTGGCCGGCAGAATGAGTATTCAGGAAGGGGCCAAGTATCTGGAACGTCCGCAAGAAGGACGCGGAATTCTGCTGGGTGGCGTTCCAGGAGTGGCCCCTGCTCACATCGTGATTCTGGGTGGAGGGGTTGTTGGGAAAAACGCCGCTCAGATTGCTGCGGGGTTTCAGTCAGATGCTGTCATTCTCGATATCAATGTCGAACGGCTGCGATATCTGGAAGATATCATGCCAGCCAACGTCAACACCCTTTTTAGCGATCGACATAATCTCTACGAACAACTTTCCCGGGCGGATCTGGTCATTGGCAGTGTTCTGATTCCTGGCGGACGGGCTCCGCAACTGGTCTCATCAGAAGACCTCAAGAACATGAAGCCCGGTTCGGTGATCATCGATGTAGCGATCGATCAGGGTGGCTGCTTTGAAACGTCGAAACCGACCACGCATTCCAAACCAACTTATATTGTCGAGGATGTGGTTCATTACTGTGTGACTAACATGCCCGGAGCGGTCGGCCGGACCAGTACTTTCGCCCTGTGCAACGTGACCTTCCCTTATGTCGCCATGATTGCCGATGGGGCTCTGCAGCGAAAAACGGGAATCGGTCCCGCTCTGGAATCCGCCATCAACATCTGGGGTGGCCGGCTCACCAACAAAGCTGTCGCCGATGCCTTCCAGCTGAATTATGTGGATCTGGCTGAAATCTGAAACCATAACCATTGAATCGGATTGCCATTGAAAGCCATTTTTACGGCCTCATTTCTGCATTCCGTAGCTTCAAGTGAAACTGACTGGAGAATTAAATGAAAGCGTTCCCCGTATTGGCAGCCCTGCTTTGCCTGCTGTCTTCGTTGAATTTCGTCGCACCAGTTTCGGCTGAAGACCTGGTGTTGCCGGATGTAATTGAACTGTGGCCTGATGGGGCACCGGGAGCCAAAGGAACCGAGCCGCACGATCGGCCCACGATTTCGGTTTATCAGCCATCGATTCGCGAAAAAGGACGCACTGCCGTCATTGTCTGTCCAGGTGGTGGCTATGGCGGACATGCCATGGGACATGAAGGAGCCGAAATCGCGGGATGGTTAAACACCATGCGCGTAACGGCGTTTGTGCTGAAGTATCGGCTGGCCCCGCACTATCAACACCCTTCTCCGATGCTGGATGTGCAACGGGCGTTCCGTTTTGTGCGGGCGCATGCAGAGGAATACGGACTGGACCCGGCGCATATCGGCATTATCGGTTTCTCTGCAGGAGGACACCTGGCCTCCACTGCCGCGACTCACTTTGATGCAGGGGATCCCCAGGCAGAGGATCCGATTGATCGCCAGAGCTGCCGACCAGACTTCGCAATTCTCTGCTATGGTGTCATCAGCATGCTGGACTCGGAAACCCATCGCGGTTCCAAGCGGAATCTGCTGGGAGAAAACCCGGAGGAATCACTGGTTCAACTGATGTCCAATCAACTGCAGGTCACCGACAAAACTCCGCCAACATTTCTGTTCCACACTTTCGAAGATACCGCCGTGCTGCCCATCAACAGCGTGCTGTTCTACGAAGCGATGCTCAAGCACGGTGTTCCCGGAGAACTCCACATCTTCCAGGCTGGTCGCCATGGTGTTGGACTGGGGAAATCACTTCCGGCCACCAGTGCCTGGTCGAATCTGGCAGAAAACTGGATGCGTCTGAACGGCTGGGTCAAATAGATTTTGACGGGAGATCCTCAACCACACGCCACGCTGCAGGCAGCGTGGCTCTTTTTTTGAAATTCTTTGATCCTGGCTCTCCGAATTCCGTTTTCTAGGGCGGAGACTTCGCTCACAACCTGAATCTCTTCATTTGACTGGAAAGACTTCACCATGCATGTCATCCCTCATCCAGCAGATTCTCTGTGGAACCGTCGAGCCGGGAATACGGGTTGCGGCATGATGATTGCCCTGCCAATGGGTTTGCTCTTCGCCTGCGTTGGAGGCGGATTACTGTATTTCTGGGCCATTCCTGAAATTCGGCAGGCGAAAGCGAGCGTGGCCTGGCCGCATGTGACCGGTGAAGTGAAATCTTCAGAAGTCATCAGCAAACGGGATTCCGAACACGGCACCTCTTACCAGGCGGAAATCCTCTACTCTTACTCAATTGAAGGAGAAGAGTTTGAAAACAACCGTGTGGCTTATGGGGCGAACTGGTCTTCGAACAAACCTTCCGGGGCTCGCAAGACGGTCAAGCAATTTCCGGTCGGCAAGGAAGTGGAAGTTTATTACAACCCGGATGATCCGTACGATTCGACTCTGACCACCGGCACGTCATGGTTCACTTATTTTCCAGCGATGTTTGCGGGGATCTTTCTGCTGGTGGGGCTCGCGATTTTCATTCCCACCACCGTGATGCTGATTCTCGGAGGAATGGGCATCGCCTATGGCCTGAGCACAACCCGGAATGGAAACAACCTGCCTTCCGACAACTGGAGCCAGGACGAGAATCGCAACCGCTCGGAGTTCGAAAACAACTCTTCAGATGATGGTTTTGAAAATCTGTAACGCTCCCCTGACCCGCAGAGTCTGGTAGAATTGATCCCCGGAAGGCACAATGACCAGATACACTTCTGGTACCTGCATGGGGAGAAGAGATGGCCGAATACATTTTAGCGCTCGACCAGGGAACGACATCGAGCAGGGCGATACTGTTTGATCACGATGGCCGGATTGTCGGGAAAGAGCAGCAGGAATTTCCTCAGATCTATCCCCAGCCCGGACATGTCGAGCATCGTCCGGAAGACATCTGGAATTCCCAGTTCGATGTCGCACTCAATGTGCTGAAACGGTCCCGTATCCCGGCGGAAAAGATCGCCGCCATCGGCATTACCAATCAGCGGGAAACGACCATCTTATGGGAAAAGGAAACCGGCAAACCGGTTGGGAATGCCATCGTCTGGCAGAGCCGAATTTCGTCAGGCATCTGCCAGCGACTGGAAAATGCCGGCTACGAACAGCGGATCCGTGAACTCACCGGCCTCGTGATCGATCCCTACTTTTCCGGCACAAAGCTCACATGGCTGTTTGAGCAGTCTCCTGATCTGAGACGCCGGGCCCAGAACGGAGAAATCCTGTTCGGCACCGTTGATTCCTACCTGGTCTGGAAGCTGACGGGCGGAAAGCGTCACATCACAGACATCTCCAATGCCTCGCGAACCATGCTGTTTGACATCCATCAACAGAAGTGGAGTCCGGAACTGCTGGAGATGCTGGGCATTCCAGAACAGATTCTGCCGGAAGTGGTCGACTCCAGTGGCGTGGTGGCTCAGACGGACCCCGCTTTGTTCGGACGGGCGATCCCCATTTCTGGAATTGCGGGTGACCAGCAGGCGGCCACGTTTGGGCAGATCTGCTTCGAGCCGGGCATGGCTAAAAACACTTACGGCACCGGATGCTTCATGCTGATGAATATTGGCTCCCAGCCTCGTCTTTCCAACAATGGCCTGCTGACCACCATTGGCTGGCGGATTGGTTCGGAAATCGTGTATTGCCTGGAAGGGGCGATTTTCATCGCCGGAGCGGCCATTCAATGGCTGCGGGACGGACTGCAGGTCATAGCCCATGCCAGCGAAACCGAAGAGCTGGCCGCATCCGTCCCGGATACGGATGGAGTGTACTTCGTCCCGGCGTTTGTCGGTCTGGGTGCTCCCTACTGGGATGCCGAAGCACGCGGACTGGCCATTGGTCTGACTCGGGGCACAACCCGGGAACACTTTGTGCGGGCAGCGCTGGAATCGATCGCCTACCAGACACGCGATGTTCTGGATGCGATGAATCGCGATTCGGGAATCCGGCTGGAACGACTCCGCGTGGATGGCGGTGCCACTTCCAACAATTTCCTGATGCAGTTTCAGGCGGACATTCTGCAGACCGAGGTGTATCGTCCCGTCATTCAGGAGACCACCGCACTGGGAGCCGCCTACCTGGCCGGTCTGGGTGTCGGCTTCTGGAACGATCAGAATGAACTGTCCCACAAATGGGCACTGGATCAGGCGTTTCGTCCTGCCTGCTCAGTGGATCAGTCAGAGAAAAAATATGCTGGCTGGCGTCGGGCCGTCGAACGTTCGCTGCAATGGGAGCAGTCGTAATGGGTTGAATCAGGCTCGCAGTCTGGTCACCCGAAAACATTCCTGCATCACTTCCAGAACCTTTTCCGGCTCCATACCTCCCATGTTGGGCAAGGCAATGTGATAGCCGCTGGGAGGCTTCATATAGTCGGGAACCCGTTCCGGGCCGCGATAGGTCTTGTTCAGATCAACTCCGACCCGACGAATCATGCCGATTTCGAACACTCCCATCCGTTCTACTTCCTGCCAGCGATAGGTTCTCAGGCGGAAACTGCTGGCAATCGTGATCCCCGATTCATTGATTTCGACATAACTGGCTCCCGGCAAAAGGGAACTGAGGCTGGCAATGATGGCCAGACCAAACAGAACAATCAGCAGCCAGCCGGCATGATTCCCCTGATTGACGATATCAAAGCCGATCCCCAGGAACAGGATCGAGAAAACAAATACCGCCAATGGTCGACTGATGTCCGGTTTCAGTCGGAGTGTGGGAATTTCCAGAGCGGGTTCCGGAGCAGACATCTTCAGGAATTCCAAAAACAGTTCAAGGGCACCATATGGGAACGATTACGAGTGCAGCAGTTGAACGGAGAGTTTCATCTGATGCAGAGCCAGCAGCAGGTTTGCCTGGGTCCACAGCAGAGGAGTGATGTCGTTGGGAACGTATTTCCCTTTTTCCATGTAATAGGATTCCGGACATTTCAATCCGCCATAACGGGATGTCTCGGGAGTCAATTGCCGCAATGCACGATGGAAATAGTGGATCTGATGCTGATAATCAGCCGCATCACGAGAAGCCTCGAATCGCTTTCCGTGTATGACGGAAATGATCGGATCAAAAATGCACCACTGGGCTTCCTGGCCCTCATCCAGCAGGGCATCCCGGGCATCCTGGTTTTCACTGAAGTCATTGGTCCGCTGCTCGGGATCCAGTTTGTCTTTGTAGTCTGCACACCAGTAGGAATCTCCTATGTAGCGGCGGATGCCGTAATCTCCCTGAAGATGCATGCTCACATCAGCCAGGATTTCATCCGCAGTCGCTCGCTCGACCATCTGCAACGGCTCAATCAGAAAGATCAGGGCCGCGTCATAGCGGCGGAACTTCCGTCGGTCGTTCTGCACACATTCGGCGGGGAGAATTGCTTTCAGAGCGACTCTCCCGCGGGTGATCGCATCTTCGAGCAGATCAATTGCCTCACAGGAAGTCTCTGAGGCAGGAAACAGATCAGGTCGGGCATCGTACAGTCGACTGAACTCCAGTAGTCCAGCCGTGGCCGTTCCAACACTTGAAGCAGAAACTTTCCGCACTTCCTCCCAATGCCCGCTGTCTTCATCTTCCCAGAACTTCAGGGCATGCAGGGCTTTGACAATCAGCTGCATCAATTCGAGATGATCGGGCGTGGGAACGAATGCCTCTTCCCGAACGGCCCTGCTGAACAGCCACAGAAAATATCCCAGTGCATCGTTCTGGGCATGAGCCCATTGCTGATCGATTTCCGCCAGCGATTCTCCGTGAAAACGGATGTGCGGGCGGAGCATCGGATCTCCCTGATCCCCATCGGCAATAATCTGATCGAAACGATGTCGGTATTTGAGGAAAAATGCCGCCAGTGACTGCAGGCAGCCAGCTGCTGCTGCCCGATTTCCAGTGGCATACAATCCATGAGAAACCAGCACATTGTCACGCACCCAGCAGTTCGAGTAGCCGGTGTAGCTGGTGTCATCCTGCAGCGCCAGTGCGGCCGGAAACAGGCCATTTGAAAGTGCGGGAAATTCGAATGTGCCCGCTTCATGCAGCAGGTTCTGCAACATCTCCAGATCCGCCGGAGAATAATCGTCGATGAGATAAGGACGAATGGACTGCGCGGTTTGCGTTTCGAAGCTGCTCACGCGGTTCTCCTCCCGGTAATGGCAGTTTTGCACGTCCGCGAGCTGCTGGTTCGGAACGTGCCTGTCTGATGTGTTGTTCGCGAAGACAGCTTAAGTTCTGTCCTCATTCTGTGTGGTAGGACTGGTAGGACAATTGCCCGTCCCAACCCAGTTTCCGATGTAGTGTCTCATAGTAACTGTGATCAGGAAGTCGCACCAGTTTGCAGTTCACATCGGCCCGACGAAACTGGATGGAATCGCCATGCTGGATGGGTCGATGGATATGCCCGTCAATCACACATAAAACGTCTTCGGTTTCTGGTTTGGGGAGCGTGATTTCATAAGTGCAATCGGCATGCTCCACAATCGGACGAATTGTGAGTGTGTGCGGGCAGATGGGCGTAACCACAAATGCTCGAATGGTCTGTTTCAGGATTGGGCCACCCGCAGAAAGATTATGAGCGGTGGAACCGACCGGGGTTGCCAGAATCAGACCATCTCCGCTGTACGTAGTGACAATATCGCCATCAATGGCCAGGCTGACATCAATCATCCTGGGCGTTTTCCCGACCCGGATGGCCAGTTCGTTCAATCCCAGATGGCGCTCCGTACTTCCATCCTGATGATTGATGACCGCTTCAAACATCAACATTTCTGCAATCTTGTATTGACGGGTGGCAATCAGATCCAGATGACGCTGGAGATGATCCAGGGTGAGATCGGCCAGGAATCCGAGTTTCCCCAGGTTCACGGGCAGGATGGGAATCTGATGATCTTCAAACTGCCGGCACGCCCGCAGGATGGAACCATCTCCTCCCAGCACAATCGCCAGTTCAGCGTTGAGCGTTTTGTGATCGACATCATCGGTCATCGCCACGCCGACTACTTCAATTTCCGGTTGTGCCATCAGGCATGGCTGCAGCTTTTCCCAGGCAACACGCACATGCTCATGCGGACTGCGGGCGATCACGATAACACGCAGCGGGGAAGTTGGCTCAACCATGAATCAGGATTTCGTATTCAGACCGGTTCGAAGTTTGGTGAACATCAGGGTATCGGGTTCCTAGAACTGATACACGCGAATTGTCCACTTTCCTTCCCCTTCCACAAGGAATCGATACGTTCCCGGGCGTTCGTAGTTGACTCCTCCCTGATTCCGGATCGGTTTGCCAGGCATTTCCATGAACAGATCGACCTCTTTTTCGCCTTCCATCCAGCGGATCGTTTTCAGATGACCTGAGTGTTCCCAGCGAAACTCCCACATCGGGCCTACTGTAAATTCCTGCGTTGCCCCTGAACCTTCTCCGGAAAGTTCAGCAACCAGATGATGTGTCCCGGAATCAGCAGCAGGAAACAGATAGATGCTGCCCCATGTAATCACCATCACCAGCAGAAACAGAAACAGGCAGGTGAAAAAGAAACCACTTGCCGTCTGAATTACCGCCGGGGAGGCGGGGCCCTGGGGAATCACTTCCGATTGATTCATTGCTCTTCTTTTGCGTGCAGGACTGATCTCATTCTGATGGCAGCATCCTTCCCTCTGTACGATGCTGCTCGGAGAATTGTAGCCTTGTGTGCTGAGTTCAGCGAATGGCTTTGCCTGATGAACTGGAGGAATCAGGGAGTGATGATAAGATGCTGATCTGGTGGCAATGAGATTCGGGATGGCAGTTTTACTGCGTCATTTGTATTGATGGGTTGAACAAGTCGTAACAGGCGACAAGGTTATGGGTTATGGAAAACACAACTCCGAATCCAGGCCCCATTCCGGAAATCGATGCCATCTACACTTGGGTCGATGAACAGGTTGCTGCGGCCAGCCCGCGCTGTGAAATCAGTGGAGCTTGTTGTCGCTTCCGGGAATACGGTCATCGTTTGTACATTTCCAGAGTTGAAGCCGAGCGACTTTTCGAAGTGCCACTGCCTGCAGAAAACCAGACAGATGAGTCCGTTTCTCCCGAGACGGTCAAGGAAGTCTGCCCTTATCAGTCGCGAGGATTGTGCACCGCTCGGGGAGCCCGGCCCCTGGCTTGCCGGATCTTCTTTTGTGATCCGGAATTTGATCAGGCAGGCCAGGAACTGACTGAAGAAGCCTTAAAACGCTTGAAATCTGTCCACATTCAATACCAGATCCCCTGGGAATATCGCCAACTGGCGGATTTCTTCGATTCCACAGTTCAGGAAAAACTGTTGCGTGGACCGGGGCAGGCGGGTTGACAGTAAATCCTCACGCTGAATACACTTAGATCTCTCGCAAGTCAGCAATTTCAGCTGGCACGATTTGAATAAAGGGTATTGAGCCGTGACGAAGAAAGAAATTGTGAAGGCGATTTCCGATGAATTGGGCCTGACACAATTGCAGACCAAGAAGATCGTTCAAAAGACCTTTGAATCGATCATCGATACCCTGGTAGAAGATTCGAAGCACCGCATTGAATTGCGCAACTTCGGAGTCTTTGAAGTCAAGAAGCGAGCAGCGCGTAAAGCACGCAATCCGCGCACGAATGAACGGGTGGATGTTGAAGAGAAATATGTCGTAACGTTCAAGCCCGGCAAAGAGATGGAAGAACGCGTCCGCACCCTGATGCTGGATCGGGAGCGACGTGAGAACGAGAAAAAAGCTGCCCAGGCTGCCACCGCCACCGAAACAGCTTCAGCAAATTTGGGTTCTCCAGTCTCTCATCCAAATCCCTCTGAGGGTGTTTCCGCCGGAACATCACATCCGTCGCTGGATTGAATTCATAAAACCTGCCTGACCCGGAACCTGTCTCCCTTTCCGTGCTTTTTTCGGAACTCCCATCCGGGCCAGAATTCCAGGTTTCTCGCAACCCTTTGTTTGTCATGGGGATAGGCAAAAGCCACAAGCGTGGCTTCGCTACCCGCAAGATCCAAAGATGCCGCAAGACTCTTAAAACCGGAAAAACCGGAATATTTTATCTGATTTGCTGCAGCGCTCCCCGCTGGAGACCCGATACAGAATTGTGAGAGCATTTCGTATGGTTGCCGTCTGAATGTTCGGCCCGATTGATTGCTCTGACTGAAAGTACCGGCGAGATGGAACGGAAACGAGGACAGGAGTTCTCTGACTGTTCCGAGATACGAATCTGGCGGAGTCCGGAATTCGTTCGATCCGACCCCTTTTGAATTGACTGATCGAGTGCGAACGGGATTCTTCGTTTGCAAGTTGCATGGAGGCGACAATGCGGAAAATCATTTGCATTTTGCTGTTGACTGCGATCGCCGGGACGCAAGTCGGCTGTTTTGTCCCGATCTGGTCGGCAGAACGTGACCGCCGTGCTCGCCAGCTGATCTTTCAGTCCGAATCGTTCCGTCACGTTCCAAACATCTGGGAACGTATCTGGGGACTGGATATGCCAGACCTGGCAACACCATATCGTACTCACGGTGGCGTGATCTAGAGCGGTACGCTCATCACCTCTCCTGAGTGATCCCATAACGCCTTATTCCCGCCCACCTGTTACAGGTCAGGCTGAGGAGTCGGGCGTTTTTTTATTAGCTCCGGGATTCCAGTCAGTTCGGTTTACCCGTGATTGTTTCCACCAGCTGACCATCCCGGATCCGATGGACTGCATCCTCAGGCTGCATATAGGACGCATCGTGGGTGACCACGATCACGGTAGCCTGATTGGCCGTGGCCAGTTCTCGCAGATACTGAAACACTTCCTGCCCGGTCTGACTGTCCAGTTCTCCGGTTGGTTCATCAGCCAGAATCAGATCTGGCTGCTTGAGCAATGCCCGGGCGATAGCCACCCGCTGCTGCTCTCCACCGGAAAGTTCTCCTGGCTTGTGCAGCAGCCGATCTCCCAGCCCAACCCGCTCCAGCATCTGCTCGGCCTGCTGGCGCAAGGCATGACGTGCTCCCCGGGGTAAAAACGGAACCAGCACATTGTCTACGGCAGTCAGATTCGACATAAGATTGAAGTTCTGAAATACAAATCCAACCCGGCGGGAACGAAACTCATTGGCGATCTGTTCGGTCCAGCCGGACATCTCCTGACCATCAATCGTGATCTTGCCTGCGGTGGGTTTGTCGAGTGCTCCCAGCAGGTACATCAGGGAGCTTTTTCCGCTGCCGGAAGGCCCCACTATGAAATTGAAAGATCCAGCAGGAAACTCACACGAGATTCCCCGCAGGACTTCAATCTCGCGGGAACCTCGTCGAAAGGATTTACGGACCTGATCGAGCACAATGTTCATTGCCACATGTTAGCCGGTTTCGCGATTTCTGAAAGCAGTCTGAGGCTGCAGGACTGATGTAACCGTTAAAGGCTGTGCAGGTGCGTCCTGATTCTTACGGGCAATGCGGATTTGTTGATGAAAAACGACAGCCGAACTGTACTTTGGAGCATGAATCGGACTGGCCATTGCCACGAGCCGAGTTGTCTCGATTGGTCCTGACACAAACAGGGCAGGATCATCAATCAGACTCTGATCACCCTGCAAATCAATCTGAGCCAGTAACATGTCCACAAACCGGGCCCGTGAATCTGTTTCCTTGCAAACGAGGATGACACGGGGATTTGGACCGGGCTGTCTGGCCGGAATCCGTTTTGGCGACTGGTGCAAGCTCCTGGCAGCCAACCGCTTTCATGTTGATTTCCGGTATTGGGGCAAAGCGTGTCACATCAGCATTGCCAGTCTGGTCACCAGTCCGATCGCCATGCTGGAGCACTTCCTGTACGGTCCTGCGATTGAAACCACCCGGATTGAATCGCCCCTGTTTATCCTGGGAAGCTGGCGCAGCGGAACGACCCATCTGCATAATCTGTTATGCCAGGACAACCGATTCGCTGCTCCCGATCTGTACATGACCATGTACCCACACACGTATCGTCTTTCGCGTGTCTGGTGGGAACCGGTGCTGGCCACGCTCACGCCGCGAAAACGTTTCATGGATAACGTCAAAATGAGTCTCCGTGAGCCAGCCGAAGATGAAATGGCGTTAGGAATTCTGGCCCGGGCCTCCAATTCCCTGAGCTGGGTTTTTCCTGAAAAAGCGGAACGCTACGATCGGCATCTGTCGTTCGAACAGGCTTCGAATGCAGATCGAAAGCGATTCGAAGAGGCGTTCCGCTTCTTCGTGGCCAAATCGCAGCAGAGCCTGGGACGACCACTCATCCTGAAGTCTCCGAATCATACCGCACGCATCGAAATGATTCTGAAGCTGTTTCCCGATGCCAAATTCCTGCACATCCGCCGCAATCCCTACGATGTCTTCCGTTCCTTCGTACACATGGCCTCCCAGGTGATTCCCGTCTGGGGCCTGCAGGTGTTCGATATGAATCAGTTGGAGCAGATGGTGCTGGAAACATATCGGGAGCTTTACGAAGCCTATTTCCGCCATAAAGACTCCATTCCGGCTGGCCAGTTTCATGAAGTCAGCTACGAAGATCTGGTCGAACGCCCGATCCAGGAACTCGAAGCGGCTTACTCAACCCTGCAGCTTCCCAACTTTGAAGCAGCGCGACCTCAGATTGAAGCCTACGTCGCCAGCACCGGCGAATACCGACGCAACAAGCATGTTGATATTCCTGATGAGACGCTCGAGCGGATTCATCAGGAATGGAAATTCTGTTTTGATGCCTGGGGGTACGAACTCCGCTCACTGGCCGCAACTCAGGGAAGCTGAAAGACCTGCTTCAATTCATTGATGACCTGAGTCGACATCGCAGAAATCGATCCGACAGTGATCGCATTGATCACCGCTTCCGCTGTTGACTCCAATACTTCCAGCCGGTCAAACGTATCGAGCACACTCCGTCCGGTCACCAGGACACCATCATTCTGCAGGATTGCTGCCGGAGAAGCCGCTGAGACATAGCTGCTGATGGAGCCATCGTTCTGATACTGGACTCCGTAAGGAACCCGTTTCACATCACGCAGAAAAACGTAGCTTTCTGGAATGGTTCGGACATCCAGTTCCTGAGCCGTCACACTGAAACCGGTGGCATTGACTGGATGGGCAAATACAATCGCTTCGATTTCCGGATGCTCTCGATAGATTGCCTGGTGAGCCCGCGTGGCTCGGCTGGGCTGTTTCCCCCGCTCCGCCTTGTCTCCTCGAACCAGCACCAGATCATCGACCGTCAGCAGTTCGCGATCCTGTCGGGTGGGAGTCACCACGAAGGCATCCCGATCGAGCCGAGCGGAGAAACTCCCCTCGGTACTGATCAGTAGACGCTGTCGACACCCCCGACGCAGGAACTCACATAACTCATGGCGCAATTCCCGCTCCCGGGCCGTTGCTTGCGGTGGATCATATTCTCCCAGTTCGACGCATCGATCGGCAGCCTGCTGGAGCTGATCGTCGCTCAGAAACTCGACTGCTCCCAGACGCTTTGCTTTCAACAGGGTACGACCAGCAAACTCGAACGCCTCAAACCGCTCAAAAGCATGAGCGAGCGAGTTTCCCCCCACCACAACGCCGTGATTCTCCATGATGACGCTGTCACACTGTTCGCGAAATGCCTGAGCGATGTTTGCCCCCAGCTGCTTCGTACCGGGGCATGCATACTGGGCAAAACCAATCTGTCCACAAACCGAATACGCCTGATGAAACAGTCTCGTATTAGGCAGCTCCCGACAGATGCTGTAAGCCACCAGGGCCACTGGATGAGCGTGGATGATGGCGGAAATATCTGGCCGGGCCTCATAAATCGCCTGGTGAAACGGGAGTTCCGAAGATGGAGGATGCCGTCCATCGATCGAGCCATCCGTGCGGATGCAGACAATGTCATCCCGCCTCAGCCGCCCTTTATCGACCCGGGCAGGAGAAATCCACAGGTTTCCTTCCTCATCCCTGATCGAAAGATTCCCCCCGGAGGTAGTTGTCATCCGATATCGATAGATCCGATCCATCGTCTGCATGATCTCGTCGCGGGGATGCAGCAGATTCCTGCGTTCAGTCATGTTTGCACTCTTCTGAAGAAAGGAGATGATGAGACGGCGAGTTTAGCAGGACTGCAGGTTGTGGAAAAACGAGCGTGATTGACCTGGACTCGCCAGAATTCCCGACAGAACGTGAATATGAAAAAAACAGAGAATTCCCTTAACGATGTTTGCCTTTCCAGCTTCATTTGGGAAGATAGTGGCCGGAGGTTCATTGTGTGAATCAGAACACGAGATTAAGTCTGCTCGAAGAGGTCCAAAGCGATCACTCCCAAGAGGCCTGGGCTCAGTTCAGTGCGATTTATGGAGAGCTGATCTCCATTTGGCTCAGCAGGGAAGGACTGCAGCAGGCTGACATCGATGACCTCAAACAGGAAGTACTTTCCACTCTGGTCAGGGAAATTGATGCGTTTCACCATAATGGCCGAGTTGGTGCGTTTCGCTGCTGGCTGCGGAGAATTGTTTCGAATCGGGTGAACAGGCTCTGGCAGAAGAAGTCGCGAGAACAAAAATCCGTTTCTCCGGTCAACCTGGAGCAGATGGCTCTGCAACTGGAGGATGACTCCAGCCGCCTGAGCCTGGTGTGGGATCAGTTTCATAACGAGTTCGTCCTGCATCGACTGTTAAGACAGATCCGTCCCCGGTTTTCAGAAACACATATGCAGGCCTTTGAGAAAATCTCAATTGAAGGGAAGTGCGTGGCAACGGTCGCGAGTGAACTGGGCATGACAACTGGAGCAGTCCGGGTGGCCCAGCATCGAATTCTGAAAGCACTGCGCGAAATCGCTGGAGTCATGGCAGATTAACAATCCGTGCGGGGAAACTGTTTTCCACGGATATCAACTCGAAGGTAAATGGATCGTGATCGGGGCACATCTCTCTGAGCAACAGCTGAATGACTGGCTGCGAAATCAGCTCGATCCCCAGGATGAGCGGCTGGTGGAGCAGCATCTGGAAGTCTGTGATCGGTGTGCCCAAAAACTGGAGTGCCTGCCACTGGAAACCGATCCCTTTCTCGACGTCCTGCGCCAGAACAAACTCTCTTCACTTGAAACCAGTGCCACCAGTCTGCAAACCGAATCAAACCCGGCGGAACGGTCTGTCACGATATTCGGGTCCGGGCTGGATGAAGAAGGTTCCCGGTGGCAGCGTGAGTTGTTACTGGCCACGGGCGGGATTGGAGAGGTCTGGGTTACTGTCGACCGACTGCTGGAAAACACGGTTGCCCTGAAGTGCCTCCGCAAAGAAACAGCCAATTTCCCCTCCATCCAGAAACGCTTTCTCCATGAGGCTCGTCTCACCGCTCAAATCAATCATCCCGGAATACCTCGCGTGCTCGATCTGGTGGATGCAGGACCGGACAGTTATTACGTGATGTCCCTGGTCCGAGGTCGCACACTCACCAGTCTGATTCAAAGCACTCATCAGACAATGCTGCGCGAGGAACAGCCCGTCTACAGCAGTGCCCTTTCGCGGCTGGTACACCACTGGATTGCGGTTGCCAGAACAATTGAGGCTGCCCACTCCCGCAAGATTCTGCACCGGGATCTGAAGAGCGAAAATGTGATCGTGGGAGACCACGGCCAGGTCACCGTGATTGACTGGGGTCTGGCCAAGAAAATGAACCGGGCCCAGGAAGAAACGGATCCCCTGTTCGATACGTTGCTGCCTGCCAACTCCAACCCCTCATCGACCCGTCCTGGTACCCGACTCGGAACACCCAGTTTCATGTCTCCGGAGCAGGCTTCGGGCAGGATTGAGGATCTCGATGAACGGACCGATGTCTGGGGTCTGGGAGCGATGCTTTACGAGATTCTGACCGGACGTCCGCCGTTTACCGGAAAAAACAATGAGGACATCTTCAACGAGATCCTCCAGCGGGATCCGCTCCCGCCGCATTTTGCCATGCCGCTGGTTCCGGAGCAGCTTTCCATCCTGTGCATGAAGGCGCTCCGCAAAAACCCTGTCCATCGGTATCAGTCTGCCAGCGATTTTGCCAATGCAATCGAGGACTGGATTGCCAGCGAGTCTACTCATCGGCAATTCGATCTTGGTCGACAAAAGCTGTTTGATCTGTCCGATGACCTGATGTTTGTCTTCAATGCCGATTCCCGCATCCTGTGGGGAAACGCCGCCTTTGAGCGTCAACTGGGGTGGACACCAGAGGAAAAACGGGGAGAGGATTCGCAATGCCTGACTCACCCGGATGACCATGTCACCATCGAACAGAAACTGGCGTTACGGAATGGAATCACACTGCAGCATGAAGCCCGTCTGATCGATAAGCAGGGGAAATATCACTGGTTTTCCTGGACCATCACACCCGTTCTTGACGAAGCCGTCTTCTATGCGGTGGGACGAAATATCGAAGATCGAATTCGCCGCGAGAACGAATACCTGTTACTGCTGAATTCTGCTCCTGATGCCACGGTGGTCATCAATGAAGATTACAGCATTCACATGGTCAACAACCAGTTGCTGGACATGTTTGGATACCAGCAGGAAGAATTAATCGGGAAACCAGTCACCACGCTCTGGCCGGAACGTGTCAGAACCACATATCTGGGGCAGTTTCAGATCCTGCTGGATTCGCAAATTGAAAAACCGCGGGATGGACAACATCGGTTTCACGGCCGCCACAAAAGTGGCAAACGATTCCGCCTGTTCATTCGGCTTTCCATGGTCGACACCAGCCAGACTAGACAGTGCATTGCCTCGATCAGGTATGAAGATACACCGGAATCAGACAAAAACCCGGAATGAGCCTGCTGTGATCTTCAGCCTTCCGAGGAAGAGACCTCCTCTACTGCAGTTGACGTACCCGCTGGTTCGGGTTCGGGAGGAGCAGGAGTTGCTGATTTGGCTCCAACCTCGATGACAAACCGGGGATTTTGAGGAAAGCGCGAGGGCCCTGGCTCAAAAGGGCGTTCCACCACTTCAAAAGACTTGGCCTGATAGGGGACGCAGAAGTAAATTCGGTCCTGAGAGTCCTGCCAGAGACAGGGATAGGATTCTCCCTCCACAATGGCTACCAGGGCATAACCCAAGCCCTGCACCGACTCGAATGCAGCCACATCATACAGGAACCCGGTGAGCAGATCAGCCTGATCTTTTGAGTCGTCCTTGTCGATGCGACCAACAAACCGACTCAGATTCTGCTCGACCACCTGCCGACGCTCTTCATTAAGTGGTGCATAACCCCGTTTATGAAACTCCTGCAGCGGTTTATTCTGGAGGACATCAACCCGGACCAGATTCGAGGCTTTCCCCGGCTCAATATTCACAACCAGTTTGTCACCATCAAAGGCGATTCGGGAACGGATCATGGTGGAATTGATATTCAGCTGATCTCCACCGAAGTAACCCTGGAGCATTTTCACTTCCCGGTCTGAAAGACGTGGCTTGAGAGAAATCATGAATTGGGGAATCGTCTGAGTCGCGACAATTTCTCCCGGTAGCGTTCCCCGCATCGGGGGATAAAGGTAACGCTGCAGCCCAAACAGTCCCGCGATGGTCAGTCCGACAAAAATGATGGTTGTCAGGATGGTGGCGGCGGTTTGACGTGGACGGGTTGCAGATCTGATCAGCGGATCCTCATCGAGCCGATGTAGATGTTCTTCCGTCAAGACGGCGAAAAGCTGTTCCACTCCTTCAGCTGGCGGATCTGCTGATGCTGCTTTAACAGTTTGAGCAGTGGAAGTCCCGGGTGCGGTGTGAGGAGTGGTCCCCTTATTTTCGGGAATGACGGGTAATGGCACCACCAGCAGCTTCTGGCATCGCGGACAGGGAGCGGATTTTCCCATGAAGGGATCCGGTACTCTCAAGATGGACTCACAATGGGGACATTGAAACTGAATCGTCATCACTTTTTCCTGACTCGGGCTCCACAACTGGGACCAGCTCTTCCAGTATCATATAATCGGCCAGCGTGAGCGATAAGTTTGACCTGCTTCAAAAGGGTCGCACATCAACAATTCTTAATCGTGGCGGAATCACGAGACTCTTGAGGGATGATTGCCGGAATGGAACTGGATGATCAAGTCTGTTACTGCTTTCACGTTTCGAAGCGGAAAATCCTGAACTATATCCGGCTGCATCATCCACGCCGGGCCAGCCAGATCAGCGAATGTGGTGGAGCAGGCACTGGCTGCGGCTGGTGTGTGCCCTATCTGCAGCGCTATTTCCGGGAATCGCAGCAGGAACAGATCTCTGAACCGGAACTCACTCCCGCAGAATATGAAGCCAAACGGGCCGAATACATCAAAGCTCGGAAGGGTCAATCGTCTTCTGAAGACGAGGAGACAGCTGCTTCAGAATGATCCTGCCGCCGAGCCCGCAGTTGTTCGAGCCGCAAACGGATCTTCTGCTCGTATCCACGATCCAGTGGACGGTAATACTCCCGGGAGACTCCCAGGTAATCCTGATTGTTCCAGCCCGACTCCGTTTCGTGAGGAGAAACATAGGTCCCATCCTGTAATCCTCCACTCCGTAATGCGGTGGGGACAGCGGGCGTTTCTCCCTGACGGACATCGGCAAGTGCTTCGTTGATGGCAACATAGGAAGCATTGGACTTGGGAGCGCAGGCCAGGTAGGTCACCGCCTGGGCCAGCATGATCCGGCACTCGGGCATGCCGACCATTTCGGTTGACTGAGCGGCAGCTGTCGCCAGCACGAGAGCGTGAGGATCCGCATTTCCGATGTCCTCTGAAGCGGAAATCATCAGTCGACGAGCCACAAACCGGGGTGGTTCGCCCGCGTCCAGCATCCGGGCCATCCAGTAAATTGCCGCATCGGGATCACTCCCCCGAATGCTTTTGATCAGGGCGCTGGCGGCATCGTAATGTTCTCCCCCCTGCCGATCGTACCGCAGAATTTTCTTCTGCATTGATTCTGAAGCCACTTCCCTGGTGACAGTTCGCTGTTCGGGCGGGAGCTGGCTGACTGACAGGACCGCCACTTCCAGCCCATTGAGTGCCCGACGGACATCTCCTTCCGCATTTTCTGCCAGAAACAGGTACGCTCCTTCCTCTACCTCTACTCCTGTGGATTTCAGTCCTCGCGTAGAATCCATCATGGTTTGTTTCAGAACCGGGAGGAGTTCCGGAACCGTCAATGGTTTGAATTCGAAGACCTGGCTCCGGCTTAGCAATGGAGAGACCAGGGCAAAGAAAGGATTATCGGTTGTCGCTCCGATAAAAATTACCGTTCCCCGTTCCAGATCCGGCAGCAGCACATCCTGCTGGGTTTTGGAAAAGTGATGGAGTTCATCCACAAACAGGAGGGATCGTTTTCCGCTGGCTGCCAGCTCATCATCAGCCTGCTGCAGCACTGCTCGCAGTTCTTTCACACCGCAGGCGGCTGCATTGAGTGAAAACCAGCGGGCATCGAGCTGGCGGGCAATCAAATTCGCCAGACTCGTTTTCCCGGTGCCGGGAGGACCAAAGAAAATCAGGCTCCCCAGGCGGTTTGCATCCAGAAGTCGACGGAGCAGCTTGCCTTCTCCCAGGAAATGCGACTGACCGGCAAATTCCTGCAGGGAGCGGGGTCTCATCCGGGCAGCGAGCGGTAATGCCCGCTCACGATTGGCCTGTTCCGCCCGATCGAAAAGCCCTGCCATGAAACCTGCAATCATCTGGAATGTTCAAAAAGAAAAAGTCTCTGCCACTGCCGTTCGAACACAATCTGTTCTGGACCCGCATCCAATAAGGAGGAAGCGCGTCTGCAAGTCACGTGATTCACGCAAATGGTGAAACGATTCTCACAAAACTGCGGTTCCTGCGGAAGAACTTGTAGGGCCAACAAATTCTGGTTCGTGGTCGCACAGGGAAGAGACTCTACCTCTGATTCTACTCAACGAACAGGATCTGGCAACAAGCCACCACCTGGAATTTCCCAACGCTGATCAGGACCAGAGAACTGGGTTGACTTTGGACGAATTCTCTGTCAGATCTGAAGGGAGACAATCACGGAAATAGATCCACCAAATTCTTGTGGAAGCAATTCATGTCACTGCCCCCAGAACCTGCCTCCTCAAAAGAGAACTCCCCAGGGGAAACATCCCCCTGGGTGGAGGCTGGCAGAATCATTTCCCACGTGACTACCGCAATCGGCGTCATGCTGGTCTGCGGCTGGCTGGGTTCTCAACTGGACCGCTTGTGGAATCTGCAGTTCTTCGCCTTTACAGGATTTGCCGGAGGGAGTGTCCTGGGAATCTGGCACCTGATCCGGGTCGTCTCTGCTGAAGAAAAACCACCTCAGAAAGATTGATCTGGACAGGAACCGTTAAATCCGTCATGTTCATCAGATGTTTCGAATCCAGTGAAACTCCCGCAAATCACCCTTTTCATCGCTGGTGGATTGGAGATAATAACATTTAAGGAGTTCATCCTCAGGTTCGACTAACACAGACATTCACGGAAAAGTATGTGATGTTACTCATGAGCAGATTTCGTCCCGGTGATCAGGTTACCTACAAGATGACGAAGCAGTCTGATCATCCGACGTTACGCGCTGTGAACGTCAACCCCAGTGAAAAGGGGGATGACTATGCTTACGTGGTCGAAAAATACTGGGTGGTCCGTGAACTGACCGATCATGGCACAGTCATCGTGCAGACGCGACGGGGGAAGACGAGGGAAATCCCGGTGGAAGATCCCCGTCTGAAGCGGGCTTCCTGGTGGGACAAACTACTTTACCGCCAGAAGTTCCCGACTCTCGAACAGATTTCTGCAGACAACAACCTGCAGGAATCCTCTGCCAGCTAAATCTTCTCTTCCGTCGGAACGGGAAGCTGCAAGGCGAATTGCTCCAGCAACCTGCTGATGGTCGTCTCCAGCGTGCCGCTGATAGTCGCTCCTGAAGCCAGTCGGTGACCTCCGCCGCCGAACTGCTCAGCAATTCTGGCCACATCAATTCCTTCACGAGCCCGCAGGCTCGCCTTGATGCTGCGGTTCTGCTGTTCGACCAGAATGAATGCCGCTCGGGCCGTTTCCACACGCAGGCATTCGTTGACGATATTCTCAGTATCCGCCGGGTGTGCTTTGATCTGCGCAAAATCATTCTGCGTGACCCAGGTGTAGGCCAGTTGTCCCTCACAGGCCAGTTGCACCCTCTGTAATGCTACTCCATTCAGCTTCAGTCGTTCGAGTGAACTCTGTTCATAGAGCTGTCGATAAAGAGTAGCCGGATGAGCCCCCGCTTCGATCAAAGCGGCAATGATCTGCATCGTGTGTGGCGTTGTTGAGGGAAAACGGAACCAGCCGGTATCGGTTGCGATCGCCGCATACAAAACGATCGCTTCAGCAGTCGTGAGAGGATGTCCCACTGCCTTGAGAAAATCA
>JAGQQT010000200.1 GCA_020426065.1 Planctomycetaceae bacterium
ATCAGATGGTGCCGGATGAGGAAGGACTGACGGGGCTGCAGCTCGAGCAGCTGTACCTGGAATGCTGGTCCGATGTTCCACGCGGCAAAGGCTTCACAGAACCGGGGCGGCAGATTCTGCACTGCACCTTTGGGTCAACCTTGACGGACCCTGAACTGGGCCCTGCAGTGCGGAATGTGCTGGAATCCCATCCTGAAACCTACGAAGATGTTCTTGCAGACCACTTCTGCCGTCACCTGGAAGCTCTGGCCGAAGGGATGTAGTTTAGCGGAGAAGCCATCTCCATTATCCACAGTTTGTCAGCGAGGATTGATTCATGACTATCCCGGAAATCCTGGAGCAACTGAATGAATGGGGCGAGGCTTCTTACAAACGGATCCTGATGAACCATGGAGCGGTGGAGCCGGTTCTGGGAGTGAAGATTTCAGAACTGAAAAAAATTCAGAAGCAGGTCAAACAGGATTACCAGCTCGCGCTCGAACTGTTTGAGACCGGCATCTACGACGCTCAATATCTGGCGGGTTTGATTGCCGATGATGCCCGGATGACCAAAAAGGATTTGAATCACTGGCTCGCCAAATCCAACAGCCCGGCCATCAGTTCTTCCGTGGTTTCCTGGGTGGCAGCGGAATCTCCTCACGGCATGGAACTGGCGCTTAAGTGGATCACTTCAAAAAAAGAAATGAATGCTCAGGCCGGCTGGACCACTCTCAGTTGCCTGGTCGCACTGAAAAAAGATGACGAACTGGATCTGGAGAAAATCAAAGCACTGCTCCAGCAGGTTGAGCAGACAATTCATCAACAGCACGGCCTGGTCCGCTACTCGATGAATACCTTTGTGATCTCGGTCGGCTGTTACATCTCCAGCCTGACAGCGGACGCAATGAAAACCGCCAAAAAAATCGGAACGGTCACCGCCGACATGGGAAACACCGCCTGCAAAGTGCCAGAGGCAGTCGAGTACATCGAAAAGGTCAAAAAACGAGGCGCGATCGGCAAGAAACGAAAAACGGTCAAGTGCTGAGTGGTGATATTTGATGACACTGTTCGGCATTATGTCCAATTCGTTGTTCGGTGTGACAAACCCCAAATGATCGGTCTTTTCTGCTCGCTGATCTGTTTTAATAAAGATGACCACTTAACTGGCAAACAGGTTCAACCTGCCTGCAGCCTTGCGCCCATAATCAAATTGATTGGAGTCTGGAGAATGATCTCTCTGCTGACCGGAATAGTTTGTCTGTTGACATGCGTGTCACAAGTGTCTGGAACGGACATAAATCAGTTCGAAGCAAGATCCCATAAGAGTGCTGACCAGACCATGGTTTACAGGCTGTTTCCTGCAAAGGATTATGACGAGAATCAGAAGTATCCATTGATCCTGTTTCTGCACGGTTCTGGTGAACGAGGCAATGACAATCGACTTCAGGTGGAACATAACTTTCCTGATCTGTTTATCACGGATGCTGGACAGTCCACAAATCCGTGCTTCGTATTAGCACCACAGTGTCCGAAGGATTTGAGCTGGAGCGGTGAAACAATTCGTCAGGTCAAAGCCATCATGGATTCACTGAGCAACGAATTCAGTATCGACCAGAATCGACTTTATGTCGTCGGACTCTCCATGGGAGGAAGAGGAACATTTAACATTCTCAACGACTTCCCAGGGCACTTTGCTGCTGCAGTTCCCTGTGCAGGCGGGAATGATACGGCCGAGCTGGAGAATCTGATTCAGACTCCAATGTGGCTCCATTGTGCAACCAATGATCGCAGCATTATGCAATACTACTCGCTTGTGCAGAGGCTGAGAGAAAAAGACAGGCAGGTAACCTGGTTTAAAAGTAACAGAAACCTGTCAGAGCCGAACATGCCCTGGGAGACAGTTGTCTCCGAAGTTGACAGGGGAGCCTCATTTCTGTTCTGTGAAGTTCTGGATGGGTTTCATCAGGATTCGTGGATTTTTGCCTGGCGAAATCCCCAATTGTCTAGATGGCTTTTCTCAAAGTCGAAGAACTGATCTCACGGTGCACTGCAGTTGACAGAACAATTGTCTGGGCATAATGCATATTCCTCAGAAAGGTTCACAAACAATCCCTTTACAGGAGGTAACAGTGATGAAAACCACATTAGCCGTATGGACCTTTTCCCTGCTGTTCTCGGTTCATTTGTCCGCAGGGGAATTGATCAAGCCTGAAAGCATTCTGGGGAAGCAGGAGTTGTGTCTTTCTGATGGCTCCTCGGTTTACTATTTCATGCCGGACAAAACGTTTCGGCTCGAACCGATTGGAATCAGCGGGCGGACGATTGAAGGAACCTGGGCACTGGATTCCAATGGGATTCACATTTCCGGACAATGGTCCTGGATTAATGGTCTCTCAGCACTGGATGATTTTCGAGAAATGGACATCCATATCGGTTACCTGCAAAATGAAACTCGTGACCACACCTCCTCGCTCCAGGGGACAAAACACAAAATCCACAACTGCTATTTCTTGATTGAGCGTGTGGAAAAAGTGAAAGACAAACAGGCGAGTGGCGGCAATAGCTAGAACTGGTCTGTTATCAGCTTCAGTTAAGTGCTGACCGCTCTTCCGGCCAATCATCTTTACTCTGACATTCCCGGAATGATTGCAGACACGGTTGTTTTCTCCAGCCAGATATTCAGAATATCAGAACTTCCGTTTCGTTATTCTTTTGCTGAGAATCTTCTAAATGAATACTTACCGGCTGAAATTCTCTGTGCTGCGTGCCCGCTCTTTTTGCTTTCCTCTGCTGGCGTTGATTCTGTGCTGGGGCACGGTTTCAGTCCTGGCCTGGACATCAGAACTTCAGGCTGCTGATGAGAAGCAACCCAACATTCTGTTTTTCTTTGCTGATGACCAGACATCCAGTGCACTTCGCTGTTATGGCAATCAGGTCGTGCAGTCTCCTAATATTGATGAACTCGCTCAGCGGGGGACGCGGTTTGAAAATGCTTTTGTCTGTCAGCCAATCTGCTGGGTCTCTCGAACCACGATTCTCACAGGACTGACTGGTCGCAGCTACGGCACCCCCGATAACCCGGAGCAGACCCGCGCTGATGCGGCCCAGACCCTCTATTCGGATCTGCTGCGAGCTCATGGTTATCGCACCGGATTTTACGGCAAATGGCATGCGAAAATGCCCAATGGCTATAAGCCCCAGGATCATTTTGATGAGTATGAAGCGATCGGTCGCAATCCTTACTATAAAAAACTTCCCGATGGCACACTCCGGCACGAAACCGATCTGATCGTCGATAAGGGAATTGAATTCCTCAAACACCAACCTGCCGAAAAACCCTTCGCTCTCAACCTGTGGTTCAATGCCTGCCATGCTGAGGATGGAGATCGTCGACCGGGAATTGGTCACTTCCCCTGGCCGCAAACCTTCAACGGACTTTACGAAGACATCACAATCGATCCCCCTCGATTGAATGATCCGGAGATCTTCGAACAGTTGCCCGATTTTCTGCAGACCACCATTGGCCGTGAACGATATTTCTGGCGCTGGAATACGCCCGAGAAATACCAGATCAATATTCGGGCCTACTATCGAATGGTGACCGGCATCGATGCGGCGATTGGTCGAGTACTCCAGACGCTGGACGAACTGGGACTGGCTGACAACACGATCATTGTCTACTCCGCAGATAACGGTTACTACATGGGGAACCGTGGTCTGGCGGGGAAATGGTCTCACTATGAAGAATCATTGCGGGTCCCGATGATCGTTTACGATCCACGGATTCCAGTCGCTCAACGAAACAGAACTTCACCAGCGATTGCCATGAATCTGGATTTGCCCAGTACATTCCTGGACTGGGCTGGAGTTCCGGTTCCAGAGCAATATCAGGGAGCCAGTTTGCGGCCACTCCTTTCCGGTCAAACTCCATCAAACTGGCGGACCGAATCCTTTCACGAACACTTTGCCGTCCGTAACCGGATTCCCGCTTATGAAGGTTTGCGGAACGAGCATTACAAGTATGTCCGTTACTTTGATCAGGGCGATTACGAATTCCTGCATGATCTCCATGAAGACCCGGATGAATTATCCAACCTGGCAAAGGACCCGGCTTTCGCGGAAGTGTTGAATACCATGCGGGAACGGACAGACAAAACAGTGGCCGCATATGGTGGCCCGCTCGACCCACTTCAGGGAAAGTTTACGAAGTCGACCGATCCCCATCCGGTGGCCTCCGCAGCGGTCACAATTCAGCCTCGGGCAGATGGCTATGTATCGCTGTTTGATGGCAAGTCGCTGAGAAACTGGAGTGGCGATTCTGAGTACTGGTCTGTGAAAGACGGAGCGATTACCGGAGTCACTGATGGGACTCTGAAAATGAATCGCTTCCTGACATGGACAGGATCCACGATTCGGAACTTCGAATTAAAAGTCGATGTGAAGGTTACTCCCGGTGGGAACAGCGGGATTCAGTATCGGGGATTATCCCGCCCTGAAATCGGCCTGGACATCGTGAGTGGCTATCAGTGCGATGTGGTCGCCAATACTCCCCAGTACAACGGCATGCTCTATGAGGAACGGGGCCGTCATATTCTGTCTCACACGGGGGAAAAGGTGATTATTGCACCGGATGGTCAGCCCTGGGTGATTGGCAAGTTTCCGGTTCAGGAATTTGCCCCCGATGAATGGCACTCGTTTCGTGTTCTGGTGGAAGGAAATCATCACCAGCACTGGATCGACGGACATCAGACAGCAGACCTGATTGATCTGGACGAAAAAGGTCGTTCACTCGAAGGGGTACTCGCTGTTCAGGTCCATGTCGGACCAGCCATGACAATTCAGTACCGCAATTTCCTGATCAGGCATCTCCCCGATGAGATGCCACTTATTACGGCTGACGAAGTCAAAATTCCCGATGATGCTTATGGGGTGAAACCTCAAGGAAAAATTCCTCCTGACTGGAAGCCACCCGTTTACGGTGAAGTCCGTAAAGCGAACTGATTTTCCGGGACATTCCACTGGAGTTGAATAGAAAGGCCCCGGTCGCATTGTGATCGGGGCCTTTCTTGTCACTCATTGAGATGATGCTCCAGCGGGTTTTAACTGGCGCGAAATGCTCTCTGCAGTTCTTCCAGCGAGGTTACGCCTTCGGCCACCAGTCGCAGACCTTCATCTTTGAAGTTGAGCATATTCTCTTCGCGGGCTACCTGCTTGATTTCCGCGCTTCCTTTTCCGGCGGCAACCACTTCCTTCATTTTGTCGGTCATCTCGATCAGTTCAAGCATGGCGACCCGGCCCAGGTATCCACTTCCGCCACAGCGTTTGCAGACACGGATATCAGCCCCGTCTTCAGCAGAGGGTGGTTTGTATAGAACCTGGGTTTTTTCTGGCAGACCGACTTTCTGGACCAGCTTGGGGTTGGGCCGATAAGGCTGTTTGCATTTCTCGCAGAGCTTGCGGATCAGTTTCTGCCCAAAGACTCCTTTGAGAGCGGAGGCGACTTTGGCCGGATCTCCTGACAGCTTGCATAAACTTTCCACAGCGGACGGAGCATCCCGGGCCGTCATTTCCGAAACGATACTCAATCGGCCAGTATGCTCCATGGCAGTATTGAGAGTCTCGGCATCATTCAGTGGCTCGATATAGGCCACATTGCCTTCCATGCGGGTCAAACGGACTAATTCGGCATCTAATGTTGCATCGGATCGTCGATCAAACTTGGACACGTTCCCCAGTTCACGATGTCCCGGATCGACAAAACAGAAAGAGGCAAACACGTAGGAGTCGATCCCCCGTAATATTGCCCAGGAGGTAGTTGTTGTCCCGGAGCCGGGAGGGCCAGCGGCAATCACGATGCCTGGCTTGGAAGTCAGTTCTCGGATTTTCTCCATCACTGCAGGGGAAAATTCAAGTTCCTGGGGACTGTACTTCGCGTTCTTGACATCAATCAGGTCAATCGTGAGTCGCTCCGCTCCACCCTGCAGCGGTTTCGATTCCAGCATCACCAGGAATTTTCGATCATCCCACTCAGCCCGAATGCCACCTTTCTGAACAGACTTGCGGTTTTTGACATCCAGTCCGGAGACCAGCTTGAGAACCTGGGTGACTGCCATTCCCTCTTTGGAACTGAGACGTCCACCAGCATATCCAACGCCATCGACAATCAGCTGGACAACAGCCCGTTCACCTTTGGGTTCAATGCGAATCCGCTCCGCACGACGTTCCAGCCCTTCGGTGATCAGCTCTTTAGCTCTAAGCAGCCCCACCTGAACCAGTCTGGCATGCTCAGTGAAGTCCACTTCCGCGCCGCTGAACGCTCCCTGGAACATGACCAGGTCCTGTTCATCATCGTAATCTTCTTCCTCTTTGTTCTTTTTGCCAAAACCAAAAATCACGGAAGTCACTCCACTTAGCGAGTCAGATCAAATAATAAATCAGCCAGCCGGGGCCAGTTCAGCTTAGGACCGCAGTCCGTACGTTTCCAGTGTCTTTTTCAGACTGGTCAGTCCCTTTTCATCCAGGCGGGTCAATGGCAGTCGCATCTCTCCCGGGCCGCGTCCGAGAAGTTCGTAGGCTGCTTTGACCGGAATCGGATTTGTTGCCAGTGAGAGCATGTCCCGACAGAGTCCGAACAGCTTGAAATGCAGCTGGCGCGCTTTGTCCCATTCTCCCGCTCGAGCGGCATCAACCATTGCTTTGACATCGGCCGGGACAAGATTTCCCACCACAGAAACAACTCCGCCTCCACCCATGGACATCAGTGGCAGAGTGAGACTGTCATCACCGGACAGAACAGTCAGATTGGAGCCAGCCAGAATCTGGGAAGCCTGATCCATCGATCCGGTGGCTTCCTTGACCGCCACAATGTTGGGAAGCTCACCCAGACGGTTGATCGTATCGGGTTCCACATTCTTGGCAGATCGACCGGGAATGTTGTAAACCACCACTGGCAGTTCACCTTCTTCGGCCACAGCCTTGTAGTGCTCGTAGAAACCTTCCTGCATCGGCTTGTTGTAATAGGGTGAAACTACCAGTGCGCCATCTGCACCTGCCTTGCGAGCCTGTTTGGTCAGTCGAATCGCCTCGGCAGTACTGTTGGATCCGGTTCCGGCCATCACTTTCGCACGGCCAGCAGCCTGTTCGCAAACAACGGCAATGACACGGTCGTGTTCATCGTGAGAGAGGGTTGGACTCTCGCCGGTTGTGCCACAGGGTGCCAGACCCTCAATCCCGGCGGCAATCAGTTGGTCGACAAGCTTACGCAGTCCGGACTCATCCACGCGATCATCTTTGAAGGGAGTGAGCAGCGCCACCGTCACTCCACAGAATGCATCCC
>JAGQQT010000201.1 GCA_020426065.1 Planctomycetaceae bacterium
GCAATCGTCTGCGGATGTTCTTCCACGATATAGGTCAGCAGGTTGTCCGCACCCACTTTGTGCAGAAATCCGAACGGAACCGAACTCATGGACTGACGGACATTTTCCAGGATGGAATGGCCATCCTCACCGAAGGAATCTTTGAGCAGTTCATCGACGGTTGCCAGGCCACCGCGTTCAATTGGAGTCCGTTCCCGGGCGGCTTCGTAAAATTCGTCCAGGACTTTTTCCTGCTCTTCCCGGCTCACATTTTTGATTTTGGCGATTTCGAGCGTCACGCGCTCAACCATCTCACGAGGCATCTCCGCAATCACTTCCTTGGCCAGCGGTTTTTCCAGCGTGAGCAGTAAAATGGCAGATTTTCGAATTGCATCCATAATTGGAATCACATTTCAAAAGAAAGTGGAACGGGATTATTTCGCGTTTTGGATCCAGTCACTGATGATGGAAACCGTCATATCCGGATTTTTACGGACCAGATGCTGCAAATGATCAACACGTTTGGTGTCCGCTGCAGGAGTCAGGTCGTCGGAATACTCCTCTTCCTGTTCCTCAGTGGACTTTCGGGCAACCGGTTCAAATTCCGGAATCTCGACCGTTTTCTGATTCTTGACTGTTTTGTTGAGCATCCAGAATGCCCAGAGTGCAAACAGTCCCAGGCCAATTGCCGATCCCCACTGGGAAATGAACATCGAGAAGGTTTCGGTCCATGGTGTAATATAGACCTGTTTTTCCTGCGGGGTCGGCACATACGAGCCAACATCGATGTAATCATCCACACTTTGTCCGGCAGGAATCGGAATAATCTTGGACACGCGCGATTTGATCGCGGCCTCTACATCCGGCTGATATTTTTTAGCTGCCTGACGGATTTCATCTTCGGTGGACTCGGCGGTAATTTCTCCAGACTGCATGGCCACCACCCGGAAATAGGATTCCGGAATCACGACCGAAACCCGAACGTTTTCCGGTAACGCACCAATGACAGCCTGTTCAATCACTTTGTAGGAAGGAGCGGTGAGGGTTGCTTCCTTGGTTGTCGACCTGTCATCAGTCTGCTGGGGTGCCTGTTGAGCGGCCAGGTTCAATGGTCCGTTTGCATTCTGTCCCGGCTCCCGCTGGGTGGCATACTGATTACTGTTGCTTTTGACGTTCGTGTTTTCACTGTACAGCGTTGAACCGGTGCTCTGCATCACCTGTTCCCGGCTGACGGACGTCTTAATGTTATCGATATCCACATTGACGGCCACGCGGACATCATCAATGTAATCGATCGCGGACAGGATATCGTTCCGATACATATCCTTGAGCTGCTGAATTCGTTGCAGGACCCGATCGTTGAACGGATCGTTTTCATCGGACTCCTGATGGGCAATCCCCCGTCCCAGGTCCAGCACCGTCACATCTCCCGGACTCAGATTGGCCTTCATTCCGGCAATGGAAACACGAATGGCATGCACGAGTTGTGTTGAGATTTCATGTCCCGGCTTGGGCCGGACGGAAACCGTTGCTGTCGTTTTTGGCTGTGCCGGCCAGCGTGCCTTATCTTCCTGATCCCACACCACATCAGCGAAATCGACATCCGGCAATGCAGTGAGCATCTGGCTGGCCAGTTTGGCCCGGGCAATTTCCTTGCGGGTGTCCATCTGCTTGTTATTGGCAAATGGTCCCATCCCCGTAAACTGCTGTTCCCATTCTTCGGCCCAGTTCTGAGGAAGACTTCCTGCAGCCAGCAAAGCCGCGTTGTACTCTTCCACCCTGGAGGCAGGGACCAGCAATCGCTGACCACGACGTTTGAAATCGGTTTTTCCCTGCTGTAGCAAGGTTTCTTCAGCTCGAATCAACTCTGCGACCGTAAAGGTTTTTCCCACCGAGACCGGTGCAAAACTCCCATCGGTTGTCCGATCCCACAACAGATAACCAAATCCGCCAACGACCAGAAACGTCACAAGCACCAACGTCATCCGCTGACTGTTCGGCATCGCTCGAAACAGATCCCGAAACTGTCGAAATGTTTCCTGCAGGATTTCCATATCCTCTCACTTTCCCGCTCAATCAATGCGAGTCACCGGACGAACTCAGTGTTACATCCGCATCTGCTGAATTTCCTGATAGGCTGTGAAGAGCTTGTTCCGGACCTGAATCATCATGTTCAGGGCCATTTCTGCTTTCTTGAGACTGGTATAAACTTCGGCCGAGGTAATGTTCTCTCCGAGAAGTCGTGATTCAATATTCCTCTCCGCCGTTTGACTGAGTTGACTGGTTTCCTCGATGGAGGCCAGCAGCATTTTTTCAAAGCTGACAGGCGCAGAATCGCTTTGAGCCTTCGCGGGTGCCAGGGCTGCCAGACGAGGATCGAGTGAGGAGGAAACGGGACCGATCATGGTCGAGGGAATCCGATGGGAAGGAAGGAATCAGGAGGGGTCAGGCCAGAATCTTCAGGGCCATCTCGCCAATCCGCTGTGTCGTATTGAACGAGGCCACATTCGCTTCATATGCCCGAGATGCTTCTAATGCATTCACGAACTCTGTGACAAGATTGATATTGGGATAGCTGACCATCCCTTTTTCGTCCGCATCGGGATGATTTGGCTCGTAAACCATTCTGGGATCAGAAGTTGTGTCCTTCTGCACCTCGAATTCCACCCCCACGCCACGTCCTTCATTTTTTTCTGCTGAGAAGGCCACAAAGCGGCGCTGGAACGGTGACACGTTCCCATTCTCATCGCGTGTGGTATTGAGATTCGCCACATTCTCGGCAATGGTGTTGAGTCGATGACGCTGGGCAACCAGGCCACTGGTAATGATATCGATTGTCCTGAACATCGCTGAATCCTTTCTTTGAGTCAGTCAAACCCGTTAGCTATCAAGTCACACGTTCGCTGATCACACTGGACAGCATCTGCATCTGTGTTCGCATCACTTCGACTGCAAAGCTCTGCATCGAGGTGTTCTTGGCCATCTCCATGGTCTCCATTTCGATGCTGCGGTTCGCGCCATCGTGAAAAGTGAGATTTCGGTTATTGACATCACGCGCAACCGACAAGTCTTTTGGAAAATAATCCGCCACTTTCTGAGGCACAGGAATGGGAGGCTGGGCAGACTGGTTTTCTCCGGACAATCCGGGTAGACCTGCCGACCACCGCAAAGGAGACAAACCGGCTCCAGCGGGTAATGCTCCCAGGCTGAGTGGTAACACTGGCTCGGGACTGGTTTGCTGCCTGCGGGCTGTTACGGCGTTTTCCAGGGCCTGCTGGAAATCGTTCATCGGCAGATCGCGGGTGCGATAACCTGGCGTGTCGATATTGACAATGTTCCCTGCCAGCACCTGATGCCGTTTTTGCCCAAAGGCGACGACCTGTTCCAGAATCGGAATGGTTGTCTGTTGCAGAATTCCATCAATCATGTTTCTGTTCCGTCAATTGTGACACCTGGTTATGAGAGAGGCTCAGGAATTGAGATCGAGAGTGCCACCAGTTTCGTTTTCATAGTAAGCTCCCTGCAGGGCCAGTCCCTGTGAGACCTGTTCGAGCTGTTGTTGAGTCTGGTGATGCTGCTGCTGGAGATCATTCGAACAACGCTCCTCTTCCTGCAGCAGAAATGCCAGATCCGCTTCTGTTCGACTCAGGTAGTCTTCGCAGCGAAGACGCATATCCTCCGGCATTTCCCCTCTGGCAGTCTGCCAGCGATCATGGAGGCTGGGTGTGAGCTGGGAGTATCCCAGCAAGGCATCAATCAGAGCCTGTTTCCGAGCCAGAAAATCAAGAAGTGATGCATACTCACCAGACTGAATCAGGGAATCCTGTTCCTGGATCAACTCGACCAGTGTCTGGGCATAATGCTGTCGACGCTGCAGAATCTTCACCAGTTCCTGATGTCTCTCCTGCCTTATCGTACTTGCTGTCATGAATGAAACTTCCTTCTCATGAGAATGAAATCAGACGTTCTTCAAGGGCCCGTCAGATTTCGATTCTGCAGGGACAGGTCATAGAGTCGAATGGACTGTTCGAGCAATTGATCCCACTCCTGTTTGGTAAAATTCGTGGCGTCCTGTGGAAATGGTTCGGGAATCTGATTGAGAATCACCTTGGCCTGCTCCAGTTGGCGTCGTCCTTCTCCATAGGCATTGAGGTGTCGATAACACTCTGCAATCCGATAGTAGGCGACCAGGACAATCGGGTTGGTTGTGAAATAGAAAGCGGCATTGCTGTACAGGTCAATGGCCTTGCGATATGCATCGCCTGTGCTGTCAAACTGCCCCAGGTCAAACTGAATATGAGCGGGCTCAAAGTAGGCATCTCGCAGAAACTGTCGGGAGATGGCATCAAGTTGATCCCGCTGCTCAAGCACCTGTAATTGTTCACTCAGGATGCTGTATTCTTTCAGAGAGCGATCGAGGTACAGATAAATTTCATCTTTCAGCTCATTCTTCATGTTCTCGGTCTCTGCGTTCTTCAATTGAACCTCAGGACGACGAGCCCGAAATCGTAATCCCTTGGCCAGCAGCCAGCGGGCTTCGTGAACACGGGGATGATCAGGGATTCGGCGGACAAATTCATCCAGCCAGAAGATCGCCTCATCAACAACTTCATATCGAGCGGGGTTCACAGTCGGATCTGTGGTAGCTTCCGCCTCCAGATCAATAAAGGTCTGAGGTCGGGTTTCGGTTGTGTGAAACAATGTTCGCCCCATCAGAAACAGAGCCTGTTGCCATTCTTCCGCTTCAGGAGTCAGAGGACTGTTCAGCAGCAGTTCACGCCAGGTTGCAATCGCTTCATCGGTCAGTCCTACTTCGAGGTAGGTCCGTCCGAGCATCAGTTGAGCGCCATATACGAGCTGGTCCTTCGGAAAATCGCGAATGGTGTGCTCCAGGATTTCAATTGCCTGCTCCAGTCGAGGCTCCTCGTCATACCCGTCCAGATCGAGCAGCAGTTGAGCTTTAAAGGTATAAGCCGCTGGCAGACCGGCCCTGGGGTTTGAGGCAATAAACCGGTCCAGCATGTTCAGGGCATTCGGAAAATCGTTTCCATTGCGATAGAACTGACTGGCATCCCAGAGGATTTGACTGTAGTTCGCTGATGCACGGGAACTGTTAGCCAGTCGAGCATAGGCATAGCCTGCCCTTTTCCAGTGCTCTCTCACATCCTGCAAAGTGATCTGCTCGGATGACGTTCCATTGTCATACTGATTTTGAATGAGTCGGGCCCGCTTCTGACTGGCCAGTGCGGTCAATTCATTGGAATACGACAGTGGAAACAAAGGGACCATTCGCTGAGCCAGGTCAATTGAAAAGCGGAACTGTTCATAGCTGTCAGAATTCCCCCACTCATCCCACGCTTCCTGAATGATTTTGCGGGCATCATTCAGGTCGACCCACTCATTCGCAAAGGAATCAGTGGACTCCACGGCAGCAAGTGCCTTGGAGAGATAGTTCAATGCTTCCTCATGGGAGCCACGCTTACGTGCAATATCTCCCGCGTAAAGATTGGCCGGGAAAGAGACTGAGGAGTCAGAGACAGCCGCTGGCTTTTCAAAATTTTCCAGAGCCAGATCCAGGCGGCCATCGGCCTCATAACTGAGTCCGTAAAGATAATATCCCTGTAAAACTGATTTCTGTTCCAGACCGGAATTCAGATCGACAATGCTCACCAGGACTTCACGGGCTTCCTCGGTCTTTCCGGAATCGATCAGAATCCTGGACTTTAGAATCGTGAGCGTATCGGAAAGTTCCCTGCGACGTTCTACGGACAGATTCAGGCCATCATACATACGAATCAGCTGGGAGACTGTATTCTTGGCGGACTGCAGGTCACCATCCTGACGCTGCAGTTCGGCAATGCAGAGCAGAGAACGATAACGATACTCTTCATCATCATCGCCGCTCTCACGGCTGACATATTCCCGTTTGAGGTTCTCGATGATCCTGGTCCGCTTCTCGTGCATCTCGACAATGCTGTCTGGATGAACGAGTGAAGATTTCAGCACATTGGGATCCAGATAGCATTGCGCCAGCATTAATACGATTTCATCCCGATTTTCTGTCGCGGTATCGTAAGCTGCTTCGAGCATTTCGCGGGCGTTGTAAATCTGTCCCAGCTTGTAATAACAGGACCCGAGTGTATAGCGCCAGTCCGGAATCAGTTCCGTCATGAGTGACTTGCGGTTTGCCTGTTCCAGAAATGTTCTCGCCTGCTGGTAGATGGGCTCAACAATCCCTTCGTAGCCCGGGTTAGCCTCTTCAGAAACACGTTCCGCTTTTCGAAAATAGGCCACTCCGACAACATACTCCAGTGCACCACCCACCTCCGGATCATCTACCTGATGATAGAGCATTTCGATGGCAGCCAGATAAGCAGTCCGGGTTCGCCCCTGATCAAGATATTCGAGTGCCTGAACCGTTTTTTCGAACGGAGTCATTTCCGGTTCACGGATCACCAGCCAGATTGCCGAAGGAATCCCGATCCCGATGATAATGGCCATCATGACCAGCGGGAAAACTCCAAAGGAGGAGCGGACGTCACCTTCCGGGACGTTTTCAGTCTGCTGAGCAGCAGATTTCTCCGAGGTATTCTGGTCCGCCATGACAAGACACTTCCAACGGGAACCTTCCTACTCAACTGGACGCCTGGAAATTCTTTGCGCGGACTACTACACAGCGGAAACACCACTGGTCAGATTTGGATTCGATCCGGTTAACCGAAGGGAATGGAAGTTCGCGCAGCGCGCAGAAAGTGGGGAAAGGATGTGCGGGAGGTTTAAATCAGACCCGCCCCAGATGTCAATTCGAGGTGCAAATTGCAGAAATTGCACACACTGGAATTGGCATAAATGAAAGTGCCTGCATTCAGCTCTGTGCTGGCTCTTCTTTGGGTTTCTTCGGCTTCGGTTTATCCATCCTGACTTCAGTGCCAGACATCAGATCATGGAGAGTTTTGCGATCTTTTCGGAATGCAGCCATCAGGATGCCAATTCCGGCCGTTAGAAAACAGGACAGAAACACGAAAAACAGGTAACGTTTGACCGCCTGCCCCGTAGTAATCGGCTGACACTTCTCATCCTGGGCAACAAACAGGTGCATCGCTTTTTTCCCGGCAGTCGTCTGTTCTACACCGGATTCATTTTTCACAAAGTAAATCCCGATGACAATCATCGGAGGAATGTTGGTAACAAATGCTGTAATGATTTGTGCAGTCTGAGAAGTAAGATCCACATCAAAGCTGAATACGGTGTAGTAGATCATCCCCAGCACGGTTCCGTTCATAGCTGTCAGTAAAAGACCATCAATCACATACGCCATCGCG
>JAGQQT010000202.1 GCA_020426065.1 Planctomycetaceae bacterium
GCTGTTTGAATCCGGCGCCAACCCTTATATCGGCTGGAGTCTGGATACCAATAATCACCACCTGTTTCGCGGAGCATACTTCATTGATTATGTCGGTGGGAATTACGGCTGGCCCGATGCGGACTGGCTGGAGCGTGAGCGGATCTTTCAGGACCACGCCAATTACCAGATTGGTGTCATGTGGTTTCTCAGTCACAGCGAGCGGATTCCCGAACCTTTCCGCTCCGAAATCCGTCAGTGGGGTCTGCCCGCCGATGAGTATGTCGAAACCGGGGGCTGGACTCATCAGCTTTACATTCGCGAAGGACGGCGTATGGTCAGTGACTATGTGATGACACAGCACAACTGCCAGGGCAAAGAAGTCCCGGAGGACTCTGTCGGACTGGCCTCCTACAACATGGATTCGCATCACTGTCAGATGACGGTGGTGAAGGGAGCAGTTCGCAACGAGGGGAATGTGGAGATAGGAGTAGAGCCTTATCCCATTTCCTATCGGGCACTGACTCCGAAACGGGAAGAATGCACGAACCTGCTGGTCCCGGTTGCGTTGTCATCTTCGCATATCGCTTTCGGTTCGATCCGCATGGAACCAGTCTTCATGCTGCTGGGACAAAGTGCAGCAACCGCTGCCTGTCTGGCAATGACCAATGATAGTGCCGTTCAGGATGTCGAATATGCGGCCTTGCGGGAACAGTTGCTGAAGGATGGTCAGATTCTCAAGTACACCGGTCCCCCTCGTCGGCGCGGTGGGGGACGGGTTGGAATTGATCCAAAAAGTCTCCCGGGATTTATCATCGATAATGCGGCGGCTGAATTGATGGGGCCCTGGCATGAAAATGATGTGGTTCACCCGCGCGTCGGTGAGAATTACCTCCACGACGGCAATGAGGCAAAAGGAGAGTGTGTCGCACGCTTCTCGTTCGAATTGCCTCATCCTGGAGAATATGAGGTTCGGGTCTGCTGGTCGTCCAATCCCAATCGGGCTACTAATGTGCCGGTCAAAATTATCTTCGGCCGTGAGCAGAAACAGCTGTCGGTCAATCAGAAAAAGTCGGCAGAGGACGGATTCAATTCCCTGGGAAAATATCTGTTCGGCAACAAGGCGGTTGTGGAAATCTCCAATGCTGACACGGACGGCTACGTCATTGTTGATGCAGTTCAGTTAATACCTGTCGGGCAATAACAATAAGCAAAGGCTGTTATCGTGATTTGTTCCCGATGCAGTACAGGGCATCTCCTGTTCTCAGGATCAGTTTGTTATTAGTCATTGCAGGAGTGGACATGCACAGTTCTTTGCTTTCCAGAATGTTTTCATGGAGAGGCTGGAACTCACGGCCGGCCTGAATGACTGTGGTGGCTCCAAATTCGTTCAGACAGAAAATCTTCCCGTTGTAAGCCCAGGGGGATGTCGTATACGCACTGCCTCCCGGAATACGCTGCTTTTCATAAATCAGCTCGCCGGTTTTCGCATCATAAGAGGCCATCAGACCTCGATCATGAAGGACATACAACTGGTCCTCATATACGATCGTCGAGGGATTGTAAGGTGCCCCTTCCGGCTGACACCAGGTGATGAATTCATTCGAAATTTCGCCGTCCTTGAGTGAAATCTGTCCTTTCGCTCCAGGACGGACCGCAAAGATTGGACGTTTTTTGTCCTGGACATAGCCGGAAGAAACGTAGAGCAGTCCGTGGGCTGTGTAAGGAGTCGCAATCGTGATACTCGAACACCCTCCAAACTGATAAAGCAATTCACCATTCAGGTCATAAGAGCGAACCTGAACCGTGCCCGGTGTGATAATTTCCGTGCGGAGTTCGTTGGTCCAGACAAACGGAGTTGACCAGTTGGATTTTTCACCGTCACGATCCACCCGCCAGATCTGCTTGCCGGTCAGAGCGTCCAGTGCTGCCAGATAGGAAGCATCTTCGGTATCACTTAACAGATACACCCGACCTTCATGATAAACCGGCGAGGAAGCTGTCCCCCAGTCAAATCGTGTTTTGCAGGGAGGGAGATCATGTTTCCAGACGGATTCCCCTTCAAGTGTCATACAGAAAAGGCCGACATCACCAAACAACACATAGATTCTTTCCCCATCACTGACAGGGGTTTCTGAGGCATAACTGTTTTTGATGTGTCGGGTAGTTTCCGGCTTTCCCTGATGGAGTGTTCGATCCCATAAAATCTTTCCCGATTTCAAATCGAAACATAAGACTTTCCAGTCATGAACCACATCGGATGGTTTGTTTCTGTTCCCGCCAAAGTACAACCCGGGCTTGGCATCTTCTGGTTGACCTGTGTTCTGGGTGACGGTGGTCAGAAAAATCCGGTTCCCCACAACAACAGGACTGGACCAGCCGCGTCCTGGAATCGTGGTTTTCCAATGAATGTTTTCAGTTTCGCTCCACTGAACAGGCAAATCGGTCGAGTTCGAGATCCCTCGGGCACCCGGCCCGCGAAACTGTCGCCAGTCTTCAGCATGCGTAACCGAATCGCTAGCAAACATCAGCGTGAGCAGGATAGCTGGCAGAGCAATCGTAAACTGTTTCATGGGGAACTCTCTTCGTCTGGATCGAGTGATCGTTGCAGGGACTGTTGAGAAAGTCCGACCGGCACCTTGATATTAATCGGCATACCGAATATTATCAAGTTTCGAGATACACATCACTCACATCGCGTTTACGTTTGACTTCCAGATGGCGGTATTCATGGGACCATTTACGGATTCTCCAGCCTGGCACTTGCGGACGGCCTATCTGAAAATGCATCGCGTCACGAATCGGATTTTTCGTCCGTATGGAATCACGGCCGATCAGTATGTCCTGCTCAGACTTTTGTGCAGCAAGGACGGCATCAGTCAGCAGGAACTTTGTTGCTTGAGTGCATCGGATCCAACAACGATTGGTCGAATGCTAGAACTGCTGGAAGCAAAACAGCTGGTTGGTCGGAAAACGGATCCGGATGATCGTCGCACCCGACTTGTCTTTCTCAGTGCGGCAGGGCGAAAAATGGCCAGCCAGCTGTATGACGTCTGTGAAGAGATTCGAAACAAACTTGAAACAACTCTCCCCAGGCAAAAACAGCAGCAACTGCTGAGCAGCCTGTTGTTGATTGGTGCGGCGATGGAAACGGTTGAGCAGGAAATCAGCCAAAAGAGCAGGGGCAATCTCTGTTAAGATATTCCAACCGGTAACATAGATAGATCATCCATTCCTGAATGTGAGGATATTATGGGATTCAGACTCTGTTTTGTCCTGTCTGTTTTGTTCTCCGTTCCTGCTCTGGCAGCTGATGCCCCCTGGCAGAACCTGATCTCAGAATTTGATGCTAATCAACAGACGGTCGCCGGAACCTGGCAGCTTTCAAAAAGTGAACTGAAAGCCGAAGCAGCGGCAGGTGCTCGAATTGCACTGCCGTTTCAGCCGACCACCGAGTATGACTTTCGGATCTCCTTCACCAGAAACTCAGGAGCACATTCCGTTGCCATGATGTTTGTTGTCGGACAGGGGCAGGCGACTTTTGAAGTGGATGCCTGGGGGCAACACCTGTCCGGTATTCAGATGATTTCCGGTCAGCCAATCCGGGATAACTCGACCCGCAAGGACAATCAGGCATTCGAAAACGGTCGGCGTTACACCATGCTGGTGGAAGTCCGCAAAGAAGGTGTCAAAGCATATCTGGATGATCAGTTACTGGCCGAGCACAAGACGGATGGTTCCGATCTGACGACTCACGAAATCTGGCGGATGCCGGATGCTACATCACTCGGGATTGGTGTCCACTCCTCAGAGACTACATTTCATACGGTCGAAGTCCGTCCTGTCAGCAGCACAAAGCTGACGGCCAAAGCTACTCCCGCTCCCGCCTTGCCTGGATCAGCCTCCAATTCAAATCCTCCTGCTCCCAGCATGCGCAATCAGCCAGGCACACAACCACGTGGTTCTGGCAAGCGTGTTCTGCTGGTGATCGCCAACCAGCACTTTTTTTACCGCGAATATTACGATCCCCTGCAGGCACTGAAGCAGGCGGGAATTCAGGTCGATGTCGCTGCCGGAACGAAAACCATCTGCCGACCCCATCAAGGTTCCGGTGAGCAGGGGAGCGGCGAAGTGATGCCCGATCTGGCCATCACCCAGGCCAAGGCCTCCGATTACGATGCGATCATGTTTTCGGGCGGCTGGGGTTCATCCATGTACCAGTATGCATTCAGGGGCTCTTACGCCAATCGGACTTATCAGGGGGATCCTCAGATTCAGGCAGCAGTCAATCGTCTCCTGACGGAGTTCATCAAGCAGGATAAGTATGTGGGAGCGTTGTGCCACGGAGTTTCCGTGCTGGCCTGGGCCCGAGTAGATGGAAAAAGCATCTTGAATGGAAGACGAGCGGTCGGTTCACCTCGTCAAAGTCCCGGCGGGCGTTACCCGGGATTGAATAGCGTTCCGCTCTCCCGCTGGAATGCAGAAGTTAACGGAGCCATTCTGACTCCGATCCGCTCCATTGGAGATCCCCGCACATCTGCCGATGATGTGCTGGTGGATGGGAAGATTATCACGGGCGAGGACGACAACTCCGCATTGTTATTTGGTCAGACACTCGCCAGACTGCTCAACGGCAACTGACATCGTGAGATGACCTTACGGTTTCCGTGGCGCCAGTGGGCGGCTGATCAGGATTTTGGGGCGGGAGTGAGGTCCTGCAAATTTCCGGGCCAGGATATCCTCTTCTGTAAAACGGGCCAGCAGGATTTCGCCATCTGTGGAGCGGTTACGATCATAGGAAATGAATATCGTACCGTCCGGTGCCTGAAACCCGTCTGGATAGGAAATCCCCTTCCGCTCATCCAGCACCAGTCCACCAGACCAGTTGGCTCCATCGTCATCGGACAGCCAAGCGCTGAGCTGGACTCGTCCCTGGTGCTCATCGATGCGGTCACCATGTTTAATCAACAGGAGTCGACCCGAGGCCAGTCTGCGGATATGAAACCGGGCGTTGGGTTGCCTGATGCTCGAATCCACTGGAGCAGTCCAGTTGCGGCCTCCATCGGTTGAAGTCGATTCCATGATTCCTTTCGCAGTCCGGGCGAGCATCCAGAGCGAGCTATCTTTTCGCTCAATGATCATGTGCTCATGCCAGTCGGGATTCGGAAAAGTCGCCTTCCCCCGTCGCTCCCAGGTTTGTCCCTGATCTGTGGAAACAAACACATTCGCGCCACGCAGCGGATCCAGTTCCGAAAAACATCCCTGAAACGGCCCAAACCCGCCCCGCTGATCCAGTGAAATCGGGAGCATCCATTCCCCGCTGGAAAGGACTGTCGGTTTGTTGAGTGTCACGCCATGCCAGATTCTGCGCGGTTCAGACCAGACCGGAGTCTCGTCATCTGGATTCTCGCAAACAGCGGTCCACATTCCCGCGCGACCATCAAACATGTTCATCGACTGGTCAAACAGCAGCCAGAGTCGCCCCAGTGGATCAGTCCACAAATTTCCCACCAGAATACTGCGCGGGAGAGGCAGAGAGGGATCGTGCGAATCGAGAACGAGGCGAGGTTTCGACCATGTCTCTCCCTGGTCATCACTGCTCGCCAGTACGAAATATGCTTCCGGACTGTCGCCACCAGCCACCCAGCAGGCCCAGATCCGTCCTTGAGGAGTGCGGGCAATTCCGATGGTCATGCCGTAATCGAGTTTGTCGTAATCATACTCCGGCAAAGGGCTGGTATTCAGCTGAGGCGGGACGAGAGCGTAATCCGCAATCTTTTCCATTTTCTGGATTCGAGCCTGCTTTTCTTCAGCTGTTTCTTTGGATTCTTCAGAGCGGGCGGTTTGCGTCAGGCTGCACAGGATCAATAAAATCAGGCTGGAGCGAATCAGCTGAGAATGGAAATGGGACACAGTGACCTCCAGAAGTAAAGTGGACAGGTACCGCATGGTTAGAGCGGATCCTGCCGGGAGATTCAAGTCAGTCAGGTTAATCGCCTTCGCCCGGGTTCAGTCGAGTCCACAACTGTGAGTAGGGAACCCATTCGCGGTCTTGCAAGTTCACGAACTGGAGTTTAACTTAAGGGATCAATTATTTCTGATTGATATGGTGCAGAGCAGCTCAGAAATCAGGAGAAATTCAGGATGAGAATTCTCGCGGGCAAATCGAATTCTTACTGCGATGGAATCCGCCGTCGCAGTTTTCTGCAGGTTGGCATGGCAGGACTGGGAAGTCTCAGCCTGGCCTCAATGCTTCGGGCCAAGGAAACGGCTCGTACCCAGGGGCGGGAAGCGAAAGAGACTTCCGTCATCCTGATCTGGCTTGATGGTGGCCCCAGCCAGCACGACACCTACGATCCCAAGCCGGATGCTCCCAGGGAATATGCCGGAATCTGGAATCCGATTCCCACAGTAGTGCCTGGCACCCAGATTTCAGAAATGTTCCCCCTGCAGGCCCAGGTGGCTGACAAGTTCTCACTGCTCCGCTCGGTTCATCATGATACCGGAGACCATTTCACCGGTGCTCACTGGATGTTGACGGGGCGTGGCGGAGTCAATGGCGGACAAAACGCGGGCAAGTATCCATTCATTGGCAGCATTGCCACGAAAGTAGTGGGATCCCGTCAGCCAGGAGTGCCTCCCTATGTTGGCGTCCCTTACGGGATGAGTGTAGGTTTGCGTCCCGGCTACTTTGGCGGAAACTATCTGGGAAATCAGTACGATCCTTTCACCACGGACGGCGATCCCAACGCCGGCAGGTTTGAAATCAAAAACCTGGTATTGCCCAAGGAGCTTTCGGTCTCCCGTCTTTCAGACCGTCGCTCACTGCAGTCCAATCTGGATCAGATGAGGCAGCTGGCGGATGTCTCCCCTTCGTTTGCGTCGCTGGATGAGTTCGAGCATCAGGCGTTTGAGATGGTCACAGGGGAAAAAGCTCGACTGGCTTTCGATATGGAACAGGAGTCTCCGGAAACCCGCGACCGTTACGGCCGCAACAGCTGGGGACAAAGCACTCTGCTGGCACGACGACTCGTTGAAGCAGGCACGACATTTGTCACCTGTCATTTCGGAGGCTGGGACAGTCACTGGAATCATCAGGACACGATGCAGAAGCATCTGCCAAAAGTCGATATGGCTGTCTCCTCTCTGTTTACGGACCTGGAAGAGCGGGGCATGCTGGACAAGGTGCTTGTCCTCGTGATGGGAGAATTTGGACGGACTCCCAAAATGAACGATGGGGGCAACGGTGGTCCCCCGCTGAGCAAAGGAACCCCCGGTCGCGATCACTGGGGGAATGTCATGTCTGTTCTGATTGGTGG
>JAGQQT010000203.1 GCA_020426065.1 Planctomycetaceae bacterium
TGCCGATGTGATCGGGGAAATTGATCCCGCCAAACTGATTGGTGGAGTGAGCATGTCGACCGAAGAGGCCCTGCACTTCGGTTTGATTCCCCGCATGCATCGCGGCATCTTTGCGATGAATGAACTCCCGGAACTGGATGAACTGGTTCAGGTGGGACTGTTCAACATCCTGGAAGAACGGGACGTCCAGATTCGCGGTTATCCGATCAACTTCGATCTCGACATCATCATTCTGTTCTCCGCCAACCCGGCCACCTACAACCGCAGCGGCAAGGTGATTCCGCAGCTCAAAGACCGCATCGGAGCACTCATTCAAACGCACTATCCGCGGGAGCGGGAACTCGGAATCGAAATTACGCGCCAGGAAACCGAATCGGCTGATCAGTCCGTTGTTGTCCCCCAGTTTATGCGGGAAGTGATTGAACAGATCACGATTCAGGCTCGGAAATCGAAATACATCGATCAGGAGTCGGGCGTTTCTGCTCGAATTTCCAATGCGAATTTCCGCACTATGGTGGCAAGTGCCAAACGGCGCGGCATTCTGCTGAATGAGTCCCCAGCCGTCGCCCGGATCAGCGACCTGGGTCATCTCTATTCTTCTTCACTGGGAAAACTGGAACTCGATTTGATGGGAAGTCATCAGATGAAAGAATACCAGGTTCTCGAAGCCATGATTGCCGAAGCCATCCGCACCGTGTTCCAGGAGTATGTGGAAGAGCATGGACTGCTGGAGATTTCCCAGATCTTTTCCAAAGGGGTGAAAATCGAAGTCGGTGATCTGCTCCCTTCCTCACACTACGCAGAACGACTCAAACATGTCCCGCCTGTGTGGGAGAAAGCCTTTGAAGTCAACGCCGCTCAAGACCCGGCAGTCCGGGCCTCGTGCGTTGAGTTTGTCCTGGCTGGCCTGCATGCCAGCGATCGCATCAGTCGTTCACAACGACACGGCATCATCACGTATGAGTTTGACTGATGCTCACACTGCAGACAAACGAGCAAATTGACTTATTTTTTCCAGTGTCGATCCGCAAAATCCATGTAGCGCTGCCAGTCATATTCGGAAAGATTGTGACCTCCGGAGCGGACGTGATATCCAATCTGTCCATCCTGAACCGGTTTGCCCATTGCGGGCATGGATTCGGCAGTGACTCCTTTCAGTCCGTAGAGAGCGAAGACTGGATTGGCGGCCAGAGCACTGAGAAACTCACCCCGTGGATCCGCCCAGAGATCTTCATCGGCACTGGCAACATAAACCAGCCGGGGAGCACACAACGCAATCAACATGTGCTGATCAACCGGGAGATTGGCTTCGTGCTCGTTGTACTCAGAAAACTTTTTGCAGAACCAGTGAGGAAAGGCGCGGTTGATGCGGCCTACGGTTTCGCCATATTGACGACGTGAGAGGGCTGCTCCTCCACAACCGGAATTGTTTGAGATCACGAGAGCGAAGCGTTCATCTTCTGCTCCAGCCCAGAGGGCCGTTTTTCCGCCGCGGGAATGGCCGATGATGGCAACTTTTGAACTGTCGATGCGGGTATCTGTTTCCAGATAGTCAAGCACGCGGCTAGCACCCCAGGCCCAGGCGGCAATTGTTCCCCAGGCATCCTCAGCACGCGGCTGAGGCCCATCGTATAAACCGTGCACGCCGTCCTTGAATTCATCGTAGTTATCAGGATCAAAATCGGCGTTATGGAACGCCACTGCCGCATATCCCCGGGCAATCAGTTCTTCCGCCGGCCAGAATTCCGATTTGTTTTGTCGGGTCGGATCGATGTTGTCCTTCTCCCGATTACAGATCAGCAGAAACGCGGGAACTGGTTTTTCAGGTTTGTTGGGAATGAAGATGATCGCATTGGCGGCCAACTCCTTCTCGCCGTTTTTCAGGTGGATTTTGACCTGCTTGCGGGTTGCCGCTCCGTCCATGGCTGTTCGATCCACATCGTACACCTCAAACGTCATGTCCTGGGGCCGTCCCAGAGGTGCCCTTCCGTAAACATGAGAACGGAACAGCTCCAGGATCTCATGGCGTCGGGATTTTTCCCATTCGTCAGACGAAGAAATCTCCTTGCCATCCGCTCCTTTCAGTACGGCTGGCAGCTGGTAGTCAGGGACTTCCTTTTCCCGATAAATAAATGTCCGACCACCGTTGTTATTGGTGTCCCCATTTGATCGTTTTTCCACCAGTTCCGGATTTGCTTTCCAACCTTCCGGCTCAGCCGCAATCGTCAGATTCTGTGGACAGGAGGCCAACATTACCAGGACCATTAATTTAAGAATCAGTTTCACAGGACCACTCCGGGATCGGGTTCCAGATACAGGGATGCTATAATCAGTTACGATTTCATTTGCCGTTAACAATCCGAAACGCAGTTCCGATTGTTGACTCTACTTCCAATGAGGAAAGTCATGTCCTCTGCCAAACGATACGGTGGAATTGTTCATACCTACCAGAAGTATGATCCGATCAATCTGCCAAGTCCAACCCAACCCCCTCCGGACCTGGTTTCGCCTGCTTTTGAACATACGCTGATGTACGGGAATTTTCATCGGCTTACACCGGAAGAACTGGCGCGAGCGGTGCACATTGATCCCAGTCAGATTCAGGGATTCGGCCCCTCACTGGCCAGTCTCAAGGCGATGCTCGAGGAGCGGAAGCGGAAACTGCTGGCCCATTATGAAACTGAAACCGTGCAGAATCTGGCCAGCCGGGCTTTGGTGGCCAAAAGTCGGGAACAGAGACCCCCGAAAAAATTTGCGGATCGCTATCGCAAGGCCATTCAGCAGGAGCAAATCTACGAACTGGAACGGCTCTGGTATGCCAACGAAAATGATCACGATCCGTTCGCCCATCATCTGCTGAAAATGATGCAGGTGATGGGGGACAAATACCAGGTTGATGAGCTGGCTGCCAATTACATATTTACCGGCCAGCATCCACTCTCGATTCCGGAAGCCATTGAGCTGAAAGAAGAACTTGAACAGATTGATGAGCTGTTGCGTCAACTGGACGAAGCGCTGGAGAATGCCACCATTGGCGTGATCGACATGGAGGCCCTGGAAGAATTTGCTTCCTCCGAACAGATGCAGGAATTGCAGGCGATTCAGCAGCAGATCGAGAATCTGCTGCGGGAAATGGCTGAACAGCAGGGACTCTCGCTCGACCAGAGTGGTCATCTGCAGTTGACCCCTGAAGCGTATCGCATTTTCCAATCGAAACTGCTGGGCCGAATTTTTTCAGAACTGCAGGCTTCACGCTCCGGACGGCACCAGGGTCCCATTGCCGGTGAAGGTTCTGTCGAACTGCAGCAGACCAAGCCTTATGAATTTGGTGATGCCCTTTCCCAGATGGACCTCACACAATCGATTACAAATCTGATTCTGCATTCGCCAGATCGGGAAAAACTGAGCTTTCGGGCCGATGATCTGGAAATCCATCGGACACGAAATTCTCCCAAATGTGCAACGGTTGTCGTGATGGATGTCTCCGGTTCCACCCGCTACGACGGGCAATACATTAACATCAAACGCATGGCACTCGCTCTGGATGGACTCATCCGGAAGGAATACCCCGGAGACTACCTGCAGTTTGTTGAGATGGCTTCGTTTGCCAAACCGGTACCTCGAGGTGAGATCATCAACCTGCTTCCGAAGCCGGTCACGATTCATGATCCGGTCGTGCAGTTGAAAGTGGACATGAGCCGACCCGATATCAGCGAGCCGATGATTCCGCCTCACTTCACCAATATTCAGCACGGGCTGCAGCAGGCCCGGCGTTATCTGGCAACTCAGGACACACCCAACCGTCAGATCATTGTGATTACCGATGGGCTGCCAACGGCCCATTTTGAGGAAAACTGGCTTTACCTGCTCTATCCACCTCACGAACGCACTGAACAGGCAACCTTCCGCGAAGCAATGCTCTGCCAGCGGGAACAGATTACGATCAATATCTTTCTGGTCCCCAGCTGGTCTCAGTCTCATGAAGATGTTCAGTTTGCTCATCGTCTGGCAGAAACCACTCAGGGCCGGGTGATCTTTACCGCCGGGAACGATCTGGATCGGTTTGTGATCTGGGATTATGTTTCTCGCAAGAAAGAAATTCTGGGTTGAGGCGTTGACAGCCAGAACCTTTCTGGACCACTATACAGGGAGAAGTTCTGATTCTGTTTCCCCAGCTCACTGGTCTACTCATGAGTGATGACATTGATAAAATGACCCTGCGGGAAAAACTCTCCGAAGCAGATCGACTTTTGCGCGAACTGGTAGATCATCTCGATAATGGTTTTACGCCCAAGGCCAGAAATCTCAGCCGTACCATTCAGGAGCACGGCACGAATGAAGCCCAGCTGACCGACATGACCATTCGTCAGCACGCCGCCGACCTGATTGATGACAACCGGTTTTCAGAGCGACTCTTCCAGAAGATCGGCACGCTGCTGTACTCGATCGATCAGGATGTCAGTGCGATCCAGAATGAACCTTGAGCCGGGAATGCCTGAAAACTCTTCCTGTCGTTTGGAAGTTGTCCAGCCAGAATTATGTTTTTTGAACGAACTGGTTTTGAGCAACCGCTGGTCTGAAAAAACAGGGAATTCAGTCACTCTGTACCGGATGTGACGCTCCCGTAAATCTTGCCTTGTGTTTCCCAAACACGACATGGAAATCTGAGATTTCACTTCAGTTGCCTATTGCGATTGACCGAGCGCGGCATGAACATGAATGTCATGATCACCATCGCCAAAGACATACTGCCTCAGTCGTTCCTCACCTATGTCGCATTTCGCGTTGCGATGCTCGACACGATGGAACGGGTTTCCTGGACACTCCAGTTCGATTCTCTGGATGATACCGGATTCGGTTTTCTGACCGAAGTCCCCTTCCTGAGAACCGTTCCTCCACACGTCCAGATGGACCTGCTGGCCAGCACCTGGTGGAAGCATGTCAGCACGGAAACACACGAAGGCAATCTGGTCGATGAGTCGATCATCTATGCCGCCTGCGAACTGGCTGCACGCGTTTGTGAGCAGGAACCAGCCGTCGTGGAACGGTTGCTGGCCCGCGGACCAATGGATCTGAATGTCAAAGTCAATCGGCAGCTGGCCACGGAACTGCGGGCTCTGCATCTGAATCTGTCCAATGACGGCGATTTTCTGCTGATTGGACAGTTTTCTGATCTGGATCCAGATGAAGCGATCCGGCTCAAAGAGAAATTCCATTTCGACAATGAGCGGGCCCAGGTCATGTTTGAAGTGCTGGGGCGCTGGCATATTTCCCCGAACTTCGAAACACGTGCCAATTCTCTGCTGACAGAAGCAGAAGCCAAACGCACACTGCAGCTGATGCAACAGAAGATCTCCGCTTCCCGCTCCCGCTCCTGATCACCGCATTCGGCGGAATCGTTCTCAGAATGGAACCACGCCGGGATACTGCGCTGGCGGTTGTGGTGCATACATGGGACCGCCTGGAACGGCAGCGCCTGGATTCTGATAAAGCCGGGAATCTCTTGAGACACGAGTTCTGTCCCGGGCTTCGGTGTATCCCCGAGGTCGAGAATAGGTATCTGGTCCCAGTTCAGTCGCCGCGAAGGGGTCGAATTGCTCGTAACGGCGGTTTTCGAAGCGAGGATCACCCGAATAAGCTGTGGGAAGCTGGGTATTCCAGGGATGCACGCAACCGGCTGCCAAAAGTGAAATCAGGCAAAATGTCCAGATTCTGATCTGCATGAGATCGCCCTGCCCCGCTCCTTGTTCATCCTTGCACCATAATATTTCCATCTGACCGGGGGTCTTATCAGAATCAGGAATTCGGGTCGAGACCAATCTCAGGGGAGATTCGACAACCCGACCATGATTGGCTGATCTGCTCCTGAGAAGATGTTAAGATAGAGCCTGTATTGCATCTGTTCTCCTGTTTATCCAGAACATGACCAGTCTGACCACTTCACCATCCGAACTTCGCATAGGCAGCCGGGAACTGAAAACCCGTTTCTTTCTGGCTCCTCTGGCAGGTTACACCCACTGGCCACTCCGCCTGGCATTGCGGGAGGTGGGAGGGGTGGGTCTGGCCACCACAGATCTGATACTGGCGCCTCAACTTCTGGCTGGAAACCGGAAATCGACCGAACTGCTGCAGACTTCACCAGATGATCGTCCGCTTTCCGTCCAGATTTTTGGAGGGAAGCCGGAAGAACTGGTGCGGGCAGCCCAATACGTCGAGAGCCTGGAATTTGGTGGAATTGATATCAACATGGGCTGTCCCATGGGAAAAATCAACAGTAGTGGAGGCGGAGCCCGACTGATGAGGAACTGCGACCATGCCACTCGACTGGCCGAACTGGTCGTAGAAGCGGTTCAGATCCCCGTCACCGTCAAAATGCGTCTCGGCTGGGATGCGGATGATTTCTCCGCGCCGCTCCTCGCCTCGCGCTTTGAGCAGGTCGGAATAGCCGCCGTCACCGTTCATGGCAGGACTCGCCAGCAGGGATTTCATGGACAGGTCAATCTGGAAGGAATCCGCAAGGTGGTTGAGGCGGTCAATTCCATGCCAATCATCGGAAATGGAGATGTCCGAACCGTTGATGACGCCAGCAGGATGATCAAACAGACGGGGTGTGCGGCCATTGCAATTGGCCGGGGAGCAATGCTGGATCCCTGGTTATTCCGAAAACTCGATCAGCATTTTCGCGGAGAAACCGTCTGCGAACCTGCTCCCGATGAAAAACTGGCCTTTTTGCATCGTCATTTCGACCTGATGGCGGAAATTCACGATGTCTATGCCTGCATCCTGTTCCGCAAGTTTGCCGCCTGGTACGGTGCTCAACTGGGAATTCCAGAAGACCTGGAAGATGATCTGCGGAAGCTGGAGTCCTTCAGCCATTTTGAAGAACTGTTTCTGAACATTGAACAACGTCAGGGAGAACGACAGACAACCATCCCCACAGCTCTCATTAAAGTTCCCAATGGCCCAAACGCTCACTGGTAAATTTATTGATCCCGGCAAGCGGATCCACGTTTTGCTATGAATCTGCTCGCCCCTCAACGGTTGTATGTTGTCGGGTGTGAATTCAAAACACATCTATCGATCGCAATCGGATGAAGTCCCTCAAGAGCCTATCTCTCGAAGAAATCGAGTATGAAATCCGTGAAACCCCTTACGGTACATTCCGCAGGTTCGTCTATGAAAACGGGACCAGCTTTGAGGAATACACATCCCATTACCACATTGGATCGCTTCCTTTCTACCATCGAACAAAAGGAAAATGTCCGGAAACGGGCCGACGAAAA
>JAGQQT010000204.1 GCA_020426065.1 Planctomycetaceae bacterium
ATCGAAGTCGGCAGGAAACACGTCGGGGAAAGTTGCCTGACCTTCGATCTCTACTGGTCCGCTGTCGCTGTAACCGAGCCCCCACTGGGCGATATCAATGTGATGGGCACCCCAGTCAGTCATCTTTCCACCCGAGTACTCATACCACCAGCGAAACGTGTAATGAGAACGCTGCGGAATGTAAGGGACATCCGCAGTTGGGCCCTGCCACAGATCCCAGTTGAAGTGTTCCGGGACCGGCATGACCGCGAACGGGCCTCCCGTCGGATTCTTGTCGGTGGCACATTCCACATGCTTCAGCTTTCCGATTCGTCCCTGACGGACCAGTTCGACGGCCAGGCGGAAATTGCTGTCGTGCCGTTGCCATGTTCCCACCTGAACCACGCGATCGGAGGACCCGGCAAGATTCCGCAGCACCTTGCCTTCATCAATGGTGAGCGTGAGGGGCTTTTCACAGTACACGTCTTTGCCAGCCCGGACAGCATCCACGATCATCTTGGTATGCCAGTGATCGGGCGTGGCGATCAGCACCACGTCCACGTTGGGGTTCGCCAGCATTTCCTGATAGTTTTCATAGATCTGGGGAGTGCTGCCAAAGCTGGCGCGGGCCTGTTCCCGCACATGGCGATCGACATCGGTAATGGCGACGACATCGGCATATTTGCGGGCCTGTTCGGTGATGACGGATCCCTGATACCGCATTCCGATCGAACCAATTCCGAGTCGTTCGACTTTACTGCGGGGTTTTTCATCCGCAGTGGCCAGAGTTGGCCAGGCTGTGGCAGCGGCCAGGGCAGCGGTGGAGCTTGCCAGAAAATCACGTCGGTTCGTTCGAATCGCAGGCATGGATGGACCTTATCTGGAGGGACTGGAGGCTTTCCGATCTTGTTTCAATATACAGCATGCATCAACAAATGCCATTTCGTTATCGCTTAAAACTGTTACACTATTTTGTCAGAATGTGTAATGCGAGATCGAGGCTGGGCAATGAAGCGGGTGGCGTTACTGATCGAAACTTCCAGAACTTATGGCCGGGATCTGCTGCGCGGTGTGCAGCGATATAACGAGATTCATGATCGCTGGTCGGTGTTTGTGGAGGTGCGTGATCTGGAGTCCCGCGTGCCTCCCTGGCTTTCCCGCTGGGATGGAGATGGAATTCTGGTCCGTTCCGGCAGTCGGGCAATTGCGGAAGCGGTGCGAAAAACGGGAGTGCCTGCCGTCGAGTTGCGATCTGCCAGCCGTCAGAAGAACTGCCCGTTTGTGGGCGTGGATAACCAGGTGGCGGGACAGCTGGTGGCCCGTCATTTTCTGGAGCGTGGTTTTCGCCACTTCGGCGTGTATGAACTGGATACCGAAACGTTTTTTATCGAACGTCGTAACAGTTTTGTCGAGACTATCCGGCAGGCCGGATATACCTGTTCGGCATTTTCCCAGTCCGGTCATTCGGAAAAGCCGAGTCAGTGGGAACGTCAACAGCAGCGACTGATGAACTGGTTACAGACATTACCGCAGCCGACAGCCGTCATGGCCTGCACCGATCAGCTCGGTTGCTGGCTGCTGGATGCCTGCCGTCGTGCGAAACTGCATGTGCCGGAACAGATTGCCGTTGTGGGTGTGGAGGATGATGAAACACTGGCCACGCTCAGCACGCCTCCACTTTCCAGCTTGCGGCTGCCGGGCAGAGCGGCAGGTTATGCCGCTGCCGAACTGCTGGACCGCATGATGCATGGCCAGACAGCAGAGCCAGCATCCCTTCTGATTCCTCCCACGGGGATTTCAACCCGGCTTTCCTCGGACATTTTTGCCGTGGAGGATCCCCAGCTGGCCGCTGCGCTGCGTCTGATCCGGGAACAGGCCTGTTCGGGGCTGCGCGTAAAAGATCTACTGGAACAGCTCCCGGTTTCGCGAAGTCACCTCGAACGCGAGATGCGGCAATTGCTGGGGCGATCTCCGAATGAGCAGATCAATCACATCCGGCTCGAACGGGTGAAAGACCTGCTTCGGGAAACCGATTTCACACTCGAGGAAATCGCCCGGCAAACGGCCTTCACGACCGCTCAATACCTGGCGGAATCCTTTCGCCGGAAGTATGACCAGTCCGCAGGGCAGTATCGCAAAACCAGCCGGACTGGAGTCCGGGACTGAGAATCACATCAGTCCTGTTTACGCGATGATGTCGTGAATCGGCTCGACATGTTCCACGCCGACCAGCTTCTGATCCAGTCCGCTGAAGAAGTACGAGAGCCGGTTGGGATCGAGTCCCATCTGATGCAGGACGGTGGCATGCAGATGTTTGACGTGCAGCGGATTTTCCACCGCACGAGAGCCGAGTTCGTCGGTCGTGCCGTAGGAGACGCCACCTTTAATGCCTCCGCCCGCCATCCACATCGTAAAGCCATAGGCATTGTGATCCCGTCCGGAGCCTTTGGCATATTCGGCGGTGGGCTGCCGGCCGAATTCCCCACCCCAGACAACCAGGGTGGAGTCCAGCAGGCCCCGCTGTTTCAGGTCAGCCAGCAGAGCGGCAATCGGCTGATCGGTTTCTCCGGCATGCAGGTTATGATTGTGTTCGAGATCTCCGTGGGCATCCCAGTTGGCATCGTTGTGGTTTCCACCAGAGTAGACCTGGATGAAGCGGACGCCCCGTTCTGCCAGTCGACGGGCCAGCAGACACTTGCTGCCGAAGTTGCGGGTCTGGCCCTTGTTCATGCCGTACATGTCGAGCGTGGCTGCCGATTCCTGGCTGAAGTCTACCGCTTCGGGAGCATGGCTCTGCATGTTGTAGGCCAGTTCATAGGAAGCAATTCTGGCCGACAGTTCCGAATACCCTTCCCGCTGAGCCAGGTGGCGGGAATTGGTGTGCGCCAGAGCATCGAGCAGTTCGCGCTGGACCGGCTGGGAAATTCCCTCCGGACGACGCAGGTCGAGAATGGGAGGGCCTTCAGAATTGAGGACAGTTCCCTGGTAGCTGGCCGGCATGAATCCGCTGGTCCAGTTTTTGGCACCGCTGATCGGTCCGCCGGTGGGATCCAGCATGACCACATATCCCGGCAGGTTTTCGTTTTCCGTACCCAGTCCATAATTGACCCAGGAGCCGAGAGTCGGGTTGCCGCTCAGAATTTTTCCGGAATTCATCATCAGCATGGCGGAACCATGGATGGGCGAATCGGCTGTCAGGGAATGCAGAAACGCGATGTCATCGACATGTTTGGCCACGTTGGGAAACAGATCGCTGACCCACTTGCCGCACTCGCCGTACTGGTTGAAGTTCCAGCGTGGCTCAACAATCCGGCCACCACTTTTATGACCACCCCGGCCGAAGGTTTTGACATCTACCGTTTTCCCGTCCATGCCTTTCATGGTCGGTTTGTAGTCAAAGGTGTCGATATGGCTGGGGCCGCCATACATGAACAGAAAGATGACCCGTTCGGCTTTCGGCGTATGGTGCGGGCCGACATGACCGGATGAGCCGTGCTCGGACCCCTCTGCTGAATTGCTGAAGAAACCCTGTGAGCTGAGCAGTGATGCCAGGGCCACGGAGCCAAACCCGGCTCCTGCTTCCCAGACAAATTCCCGGCGGGTGCGGCCACAGAAATTACGAGGATGTGACATAATCGATTCTCTTTTTCTGACTGGAAGTCGAGTGTGAATCAGGCTCACTTCGACCTGACTGGCTGGACCAAGTCCAGCTTCATCATCGCGGCGGGCGATATGAATTCTCCATCAATTCAAGGAGTTTACCCGCTACGACGATTGTTGACGTGATCTAATCCACAAACAGGAACGAATTCAGATTCAGGGCATACAGACAGAACAGTCTCAGGCTCTCCTCTTCGGAAAGCTGATGTTTCTGCTGCAGTTGCTCCATCAGTTTCAATCCATCATTAATGTCTTCGGTTGACGGGGTGTGCTGGCTAACGAGTTCAAGGGCCAGTTTCACCTGGGCATTCCGCTCGTTGCCTGCTTCGCTGCGCAGTCGATCCGCGAACCGGGCCGACTGCTCGTTGAGAAAACTCCCATTCATCATCGCCAGAGCCTGGGAAGGTTGAATGGTCAGGAAGCGGGCTTCGCAGGTGATGTCGGTGTCCGGGAAGTCGAAGTTGGTCAACTCAGGTGGAATCAGGGAGCGTTTGATGAAAATGTAAACACTCCGACGGTTCTGGTCTTCTGGAGAAGATTTCCCCCAGCCATCGCCCGGTTTGGACTGGGTGGCCAGCACTTCAGGAGAAAGTTCCGGATAAATACTTGGGCCATAAAGTGACAGATTCAGCGAACCCGTGACGGCCAGTACAGAATCCCGCACTTCTTCGGCACTCAAACGACGCAGGTCAAAACGCCAGAAGTTGTCATTGTTCGGGTCCTGGGCGAGCGAAGATTCCACTGCAGTAGAGGAGCGTTTGTAGGCTTCGGATGTCACAATCAGTTTATGCAGAGATTTCATCCGCCAGCCCTGATGCACAAACTCGGTTGCCAGCCAGTTCAGTAGATCCGGATGGGTTGGAGGGGCACCGAGCAGTCCGAAGTTATTGGGAGTACGGACAATCCCCCGGCCAAAGTGATGCTGCCAGATCCGATTGACCATCACGCGGGAGGTCAGACGGTTTTCTGGAGAGGCAATCCAGTTGGCCAGTGCAATCCGATTGCCGCTGCGGCCTTCCCGAACTCCCGAGGCGGGGAATTCCGGTTCTGGTCCAGCAAACAGTTCCGGGAAGCCCGGTGAGACGGGATCTCCCGGAACGTGCGGATTGCCACGCATCAGTAGATGCATCTGTTCCGGGTTCGGGTTGATCTGAGCGACCGAGAGCACGGTTTCCTGTGCGGGAAGGCGGTTCTTTTCTCCCTGCAGACCACGCTCTTCCTGCTTCATGATTTCATAGCGGGCCCAGTCTTCAGCACTGAGATAGTCACGCAGTTTCTGCCTGAGCAGTTTGCCCCGCTGACGGGTTTCCGAGGCCCGCTGATCGGCCGCTTCCATTTTGACAACCCCAGTCTGCTCCAGCTCGTACATTCGCTGGCGAAGTGCCTTGAGCTGTTCTTCCAGCTGGGCATGCCGAAGCCTGGTTTCCTCAGAAGAGATGTCCGTCTGGCTGAAAGTATGAGCATCGGAACGGGTTGCATAAGGAGTCAGATCGTTCAGAAATGCCACCAGTTTGTAGTAATCTTCCTGGGGCATCGGGTCGATTTTGTGCTCATGACAGCGGGCACAGTTGATCGTCAGGCCAAGCATCCCCTGGCCGATTGTTGTCACGATACTGTCCAGCTCATCATAGCGGGCCAGCAGGGGATCGGCCGGTTCATCGTCCCAGATTCCCAGGCGATAAAAGCCGCTCGCGATCAGGGTTTCCCGATTGGCATCGGCCAGCTCATCACCGGCCAGCTGCTCCCGCAGAAACTGATCGTAAGGTTTGTCTTCATTGAAAGAGTTGATGACGTAATCGCGAAACTTCCAGGCATTCGGTTTCGCCCCATCCCGCTCAAAGCTGTTTGTTTCCGCATACCGCACCACATCCAGCCAGTGCCGTCCCCAGCGTTCTCCGTAGTGCGGCGAAGCCAGCAGTTTATCCACCACATTTTCGTAAGCCTGCGGAGAGGCATCGGCGACAAAATCGGCCACCTCTTCCGGAGTCGGAGGGAGTCCGATCAGATCGTAATACAATCGGCGAAGCAGCGTTTCCCGATCCGCTTGCGGCGCAGCCTGCAGACCTTTCTGCTTCAACTGGGCATCGATGAAACGGTCAATCGGATGCTGCGAGGCTCCGGTGGCTGGAGGAATCTCAACCTGCGGCACCGGTTGAAACGCCCAATGCTGATTGTATTCGGCTCCCTGGTTCACCCAGGCTTTGAGCAGTTCAATTTCCTCGGGCTTGAGCGGTTCATGCTCGCCAGGGGGCATTCTCAAATCGGCATCGGTTGCGAGCACACGGGCGGCCAGTTCGCTTTCATCCCATTTCCCGGGAACGATGGCAAACGTGCCGGATTCCGTTTCTTTCGTTGCCGCTTCGAACTCATGCAGTCCGAGTCCCGCTTCCTGAACGGCTGGTCCATGGCAGGCATAACAACGTCGTGCCAGAACCGGACGGATATCCGCTGAGAAGTCGACCTCGGCAGCACATGTCTGCTGAAGCGATTCCGCAGTGAAGAAGCACAGCAGGCTCAGCACGCAGGCCAGAAATTGCAACATCCGGGAACGGGAAGGCAGTGAGAAAACAGGCATATGTTAACCGTCTTGATGATACAGGCAGTGAAGGCGGGTTGGCCAGGAGGGATCAGGGGGCGGATGGACTGCACGAGATCCTCACAGGCAGAGCCCGATCGCAGGCAAGCTTCCCTGAAATCATGGCCACCATATCGCCACTGATTCTCCAATTATGACGGATCTCGCCGAGGAATCAATGAGAATACATGTGATTCCCTTGAGATCGATTGTCAAAGAAAAGTCTGCGACAAACTGGCCTGAACGTCCGTTTTTTGCGATTCCGCCTCAGGTGTCGATTAATATTCGTTACCGGATGCCGACTCATCCAGAGCGGCAAAGCTGGACTGAATCTGCTGACGGATCGTTCGTTCCCGGACTTCCGTCTGGAACTTCTCAATCGCTTCAGCCAGTGGCAGCATCCCCAGATCCTTCGATTCAATCCGGTCACGTACCGAAACCGATCCCGTTTCCGCTTCCTTCGGTCCAACAACCAGCATGTAGGGAATCAGTTCCAGCTGGGCATCGCGGATTTTTGCGTTCACCTTGGCGGAACGCAGGTCGGCAGACGCCCGGAATCCGGCTTTCTTGAGCTGCTTCAACACATCCTGAGCGTAATCGGCAACCTTGTCCGTTACGGGCAGTACGCGGATCTGTTCCGGAGCCAGCCACAGCGGGAACGCTCCGGCAAAATGCTCAATCAGCATCCCGACAAACCGCTCCAGTGAACCGAACGGAGCCCGATGAATCATCACGGGACGATGGGACTTGTTATCGGCACCGGTGTATTCCAGTTCGAAACGTTCGGGCAGGTTGTAATCCAGCTGGACGGTTCCCAGCTGCCACTCCCGGCCGATCGCATCCCGCACCATGAAGTCTGCTTTCGGGCCATAGAAAGCCGCTTCCCCTTCGCAGGATTCAAAACAGAGTCCGGAATCTGTCAGCACTTTCCGCAGCGAGGCTTCGGCCTGATTCCAGTTCTCTTCCGAGCCAACATACTTGTCGCTTTTCGGATCCCGAATCGAAAGCTGGACGCGGTAATCATTCAGACCAACAGACCTG
>JAGQQT010000205.1 GCA_020426065.1 Planctomycetaceae bacterium
TTTGCCAGTTCGGATGATCTCTCCGGATTAACTCGATCATGCCTGGTCTGATAAATCGGGCCGGAGTGACTTCAGACAGAGAGAACTTTTTTTGGCAGACCTGGCATTCTACATGGTGATTCTTCATCGCGACTCTCTTTGATTTACAAGCCCAGCACCGGTCGGTGAAGTCGACGGGTGTGACCTTGATTTTAGAGCTGTGAGAAGTCTCAGACCAGCAGTCGTCCACGGAACCCGCGGGCGGCGTAATAGGATTCGGCTCCGTTGTGGTAAAGGAAGACGGCTCCGTAGCGGCGGTCGCAGAACAGGGCTCCTCCCTGGTCGCGGATATCAGGTGGTGTGAGGACCCAGCTGGATGTTTTCGTGTCAAACTCACCCAGCTGCTGCAGGGTCCGATACTCGTCTTCCGTCAGAATCGTGATACCCCAGGACTTTGCCAGTTGCATTGCACTGCCGGCTGGTTTGTTCTGCTTGCGGGATTCCAGAGCCTGCTGGTCATAACACAAACTTCGACGCCCCGCTGGACTTTCCGCAGAACAGTCGACGAAGACAAATGAGCCGGTCCTAATGTCCAGTCCGATCACATCCGGCTCACCACCGCTCCGCTCCATTTCGTGAAGCGCATTCAGCTTCTTGGGGCTGGCTTCGAGACGAGCTTGAATGTCCGACCAATTGAGTTCCGCATGGCGTTCCCGATGCTGTTCGAAACGTGCCTGCAACTGCTGGATGAGTTTCTTGCGATCGGTGGCTTTCATGGGGAGATTTCACGGCAGAATAACGATGTCACCCGACGCGACTTTGAGGGGGAGTCGACACGGGTGACAATTTTCGATCTCTGATCATCAATTCGGTCAGCACGCCCCCGCAAGCGAGGGTGAGGATGACGGAGCTGGATCAGTTGGAGTCGTCGCGGACCTGGACCTGGAGGGCTCCCAGCATTTTGGTAATGGATTTTTCTTTGGTACCAATGAAGAAGACGTTTTCCAGCACGATGGCCCGTCGTTCATTGCTGGGGTGCAGGATGAGTCGTCCGGAACCGAGCAGCATGAACTCGAACAGGTCGTTGATTTCTTTGTCGATTCGCAGATTTGGAGCGGAGAAGCGTTCGAGGTCGCTCAGGAAGCCGTGGTGATGAAGCAGTTCGTTGGGACGTACTTCCCAGTAATCCAGTTGGACTCCTACTTTGACCAGCAGAAACATCACCACGAAGACACCAAACAGCAGATAGTAAAACTGGGCATTTGCCACCGGCCTGATCCCGGACAGCATTTTGGACAGGAAGGGGAGCATGTTCGGGAAATTCACCAGGAGCACATAACCACCCAGTCCAAATGCGGCAATGAAGAAGAAGAGAGTCAGGGATGTGGTGCGAGGGAAGTCGAAGGAGATGACAACCAGATTCAGGGAAAAAATGGCCAGAAACAGAGTACCCAGCAGCACAGAGGTTTTCCCGATTTCCTGCACTTCATAAAGCCCGTGAGAAAAGTGCATCCAGACTGCGACAATCAGCGAGGCGATGACAGTCGGATACATGAACACGATTTTGGGATAGGACACCAGGTAAATGCTTTTGGGGACCTCATCATGATGGCCTGTTTTTTCACTTTTGGTGGACGGTGTCGATGCCTCAGACATATGAAATCCTTTGTCACATCAGGGAAGAGTTTTCGGGGTCGGGATGAAACTGCTGCTCTGAGTATTCCGTATGTTAAGCAGTTTCTGGAATTATCGTGATGGATGCCCGCTCAGTTTGCAATCGCAGTGGGACACATTCTGTACGGAACTCCGCCGGGAAGGTTCATGCAAAATCACAGAATACAGGAATCGGCGACAATTCTTTGGGCTTGGAACCAGGCGTGTTTCAGTAGCGGAATGTTTCTCCTGAAACTTCAAATCCGGGCCGAATCGCAATGTTGATCAGCAGACCGAGGCTGAACGAGGTCATCAGCATGCTCGAACCTCCATAACTGACCAGGGGAAGAGTGAGACCGGTGATCGGAGTGAGTCCGACTGTCATTCCGGTATTGATGATCAACTGGGTACAAAGCATCGTGACAATGCCAATCGCCAGGAGTCGGCTGAAGGGTTCTTCGGTAGCCGCGGCCAGATGCAGCCCCTGGCCAAACAGAATCATGTAAATCAAAAGGAGCCCCATGCAGCCCAGCAGCCCCCAGTGTTCCCCAATGAGGCAGAAGATAAAGTCGGTGCGGGAGGCGGGCAGGTGATACAGATACATGTCGTCCGTGGCGAGCCCGGAATAACTGCTCCCCCGGAGCCCACCGAGTGTGAGCATTTGCTTGGACTGATGCAGATGATAGCCGTCCCCCTGCGGAGCAGGGCCGCCATCAGCCTGGCTGAACAGTGTGGTGACACGGGATTTCTGCTCAGCCGACATCATTCCCCAGCCAACTGGAAGTGAAGAAATCCCCATGGCAATGATCAGGATCAGATGGGGAAGTCGAGCCCCGGCGGCGAACAGCATGCTGAACAGCACCGGGAGGAACAGCAGGGAGGTTCCCAGATCCGGCTCCTTGAGAATCAGGGCCATCGGAATCAGTGTGATCAGAAACGGAACCAGCAATCCGCTCAGTTTCCGATAATTGTCCCGAAACATCAGGTACTGGGCCAGGGCCATCATGTAGGCCAGCTTGGCCACCTCGGAGGGTTGAAAGTTGACGGGGCCGAGCGGAATCCAGCGGTGAGAACCACCACGGGCCGGCATGAAATAGGGGATCACCAGCAGGCAGATTGTCAGGAAAAACAGGGGATAGGCCTTGCCGCGCCAGAAGCGGATCGGAATCAGGACCGCCAGAATTGTGGCGGGAATAGCCAGCACGACCCAGACCAGCTGCCGGGAAAACAGGCCGCTGTCTCCCACCAGCTCATCTCCCCGGGCAATGGCCGCCAGACCAGCGCAAAGCAGGAGAATCTGGGCCAGAAACAGTGGCCAGGGGAATTTCGACCATCTTAACTCGGCCGTGGTCATGAAGAATTCCGTTCCTTCGGATCAGTCCGGGATCAGGCTGGGCCTGTAACTGTGCCATCTTGGCGGGATCTGGTGCCTGACGCAAGCTGGGAAAACCAGTCTTGCCCCACAATTTGTAGCCTGATAACATCCGCGCACGCGGGAAATCCCTCACAAATAATCAGGAAATCAGCTCATATTTAGTTCGAATGGACATCAATGATGGGTGCAGAGCTCAAGAAAAAGATTGAACAACACGAGGCCAAAATTGGAGTGATCGGACTGGGATATGTCGGATTGCCGCTGATCAGTGCCTTTTTCTCCAAGGGTTTTTCCGTTATCGGGTATGACGTCGACTCGAAAAAAGTTGACTCCCTGAATGCCGGAAAGAGCTACATCAAGCATATTAAAAGCTCGGAAGTCAGCCAGTGGCGGGAATCCGGCAGGTTTGAAGCGACTGCCGATCTAAGCCGTCTTTCCGAGGCAGACGTGCTGCTGATCTGTGTTCCGACCCCTCTTAATGAAAGCCGGGATCCGGATCTGTTTTACGTCGAAGAAACAACGAAATCGATTGCCAAAACTCTCCGTCCGGGGCAGCTGGTCATTCTGGAAAGCACCACTTATCCCACGACTACCCGGGACGTGATGCTTCCCATTCTGGAAAAAACCGGACAGGTGGCAGGCAAGGATTTCTATCTGGCTTACAGCCCGGAACGGGAAGATCCAGGCAATCCGGACTTCACTGCGGCGGGGATTCCCAAAGTGGTGGGTGGATATGATCCGGTCAGTCTGGATCTGGCGACCACTCTCTATTCCCAGGCGATTGTGAAAGTGGTGCCTGTCACGAGTTGTGAAGTTGCTGAAGCCTGCAAGATTCTGGAAAACACCTATCGAGCGGTCAACATTGCTCTGGTGAATGAACTCAAGACCCTGTTTGACCGGATGGGGATTGATGTCTGGGAAGTGATTGACGCAGCCAAAACGAAGCCATTCGGTTTTCAGGCATTTTATCCTGGTCCCGGACTGGGCGGACACTGTATCCCCATTGATCCGTTTTATCTGACCTGGCTGGCCCGTAAGCAGGGTTTGACAACTCGCTTCATCGAACTAGCCGGAGAAGTCAACTCCCGGATGCCCGAGTATGTGATTACCCGTCTGGCCGAGTTTCTCAATGAACGGTGCAAGCCGATCAAGGGGAGCAAAGTTCTCCTGCTGGGAGTTGCGTACAAGAAAGATGTTGATGATCCCCGGGAAAGTCCTTCTTTCGTTTTGATGGAAGAGCTGCTTCGTCGAGGAGCGGATTTAAGTTACAACGATCCCCATGTGCCGCATCTGCCCAAGATGCGACATCATGATCTGCCCGCAATGGACAGTGTTGAGCTGACTCCAGAATCTCTGGCAGCCCAGGATTGTGTCCTGATCGCCACAGATCATTCTTCGTACGATTATGATTTCATTGTCAAGCATGCTCCGATGGTGCTCGATACCCGGAACGCTACGAAGACAGTCAATTCACACCGGGAAAAAATTCATAAGGCCTGATTGACAGCCGGAACCGCACGAGGCGGTTCTCTGAGGAGTGTGAGCATGAAGCTCGTTTACATTCAGTCATTATCGCGTAGTGGATCCACCTTTCTGCAGAAAGTGCTGGCAGCACAGGCTGGCATGGTCAGTCTGGGGGAAGTCGAACGCGTTCTGAAAAACGCTTCGCTCAAACGGGAAGATCCCTACGATGATGCCCGTCGAGCGGTCGGAAATAAACATACTCACGACAAATCCCCCTGTTCCTGTGGAGCACTGCGGAACGAATGTTCGTTCTGGAAACCGCTTCTTGAAGAGGTTTCTGGTCGTTCGATGCCGGACTGCTACGCTGGGTTGATGCGGCATTTTGAAGAACAGTATCCCGGTCAGGTTCTGGTAGATTCTTCCAAGCTCGCACTGGGTTACAAGAAGAATTATGTTGCACCCGGACTGGTTTCGGCGAGCGATGTGCGTGTCATTCTGCTGATTCGGGATTATCGTGCGTGGTGTCATTCCATGCAGAAGCGGAAAAAAATCCGCTATGCGACCGGTACCTATCCGCCGGGTTATCACAGTTACCTGATGGATGCCTATCGCTGGTTATGGAATAACCAGCGAGGTGTACAGCAGTTGAAGACTTCAGGGATTGCTCACTGCATTGTTTCCCATGAGCGACTCGTATTCGATTTTGAGTCGGAAATGAAACGCATCCTCACGTTTCTGGGAAGGGATCCGGAATCATTATCGCTTTCGAGTGTTCCAGTGATGCATGAGCTGTTCGGCAGTCATTCCCTCAAGATTGAAAACGCAGAATCTTACAGGATCGCTCCCAGTTATGATCCCAGCTGGCTCTCGGATAACAGTGGCACATGTTATGGTCCGATTTTGTATCCGGTAGCTCGATTCAATCATTATGTGCACGAAAAGTTGACCAGGGCAGCCTGAAGCAGGACTTTCGGCTGCCAGCTTGTTGCGATTGGTCGCAGACTGAAATGGACCGGGGGAGTGACCGGTAAACGGTTACAGGGTTACAGCCAGCAGGAAGCTGATTGCAATATGTCCACGGATGGAATTTCAGTTCGAACACTCAGTGCCAACGCATTCTTTATCCTGTTGGCCAATACGATTTCTTCATGTGCACTGCTGGCGCAGTTTCTCATGTTTACGAACCTGTTCTCCCGGGTGGAGGCAGGGACTTATGCCTTGCAGATAGCCTTCATGGCTCCGTTCTTTCTGGCGGCCTCCTTGCAGCAGAGACGTATTCTGGCAACTTCCTCTCCGGAGAAAGGATACGGAACCGCCGCTCATCTCAAAACATTTCTGGGGGCACATTTTATCACGGTGCTGCTGCTGTTCGGCCTTTATACGGCAACTGCAGAAACTTCGCTCCTTCTGGTGATCGCACCAATGATGGTGCTGAGAATCCTGGAAAATGGCGCGGATGCCTGCTACGGATTCTTTCAGCAGCAAAACAGGTATGCCTACCTCTCGATTTCCCGCTGGCTGCATGCATCTGTTCTGATTGCCACGACTGCCTATTGTGGTTACGTGCTGCAATACTCCCTCTGGCAGATTCTTGTGGCCTGTGCGGCGACTCGCGCACTGGTGGCCTGCGGTTATGAATTCCGTCTAGCCTGGCAATTGTTGCGGCAGGAAAAGCTGGTTCTGCCTGAAGAACCAGCTGCTGTCAAACCGGGAATGGAAATCACCAGTGTGGAAAAGAATCTGCTTCGCCTGGGAATTCCACTGGGGTTGAGTGGTCTGATGGCATCGATCGTCGGCAATACTCCGCAGTATGTGCTGGATGGCATCGATCGGGTTGAACTGATCCCGGCATTCGTGATTCTTTCCCGGCTGGCCCTGATTGGTGCCAATCTCACGCGGGCAGTCAATGAATCCTTTGCCCGTCCGATGACTCAGGCCTTCGTGAATAAAAAGACAGTCCCACTCAAAAAGTTGCTCCTGATGGCATTCGGAGTCGACCTGGCCATTGGCCTGATGATTCTGCTGACCTGTCAACTGGCTTATTTCCCTGTCGATCAGGCATTGCAGCTTTCTGCAAACGGCGCCAGTCGACTGGACCTGACCTGTGTCTTCGTTTCGATGATTGTGAATAACATTACCGGGCTCTCGGTTGTGGTGATGTCGGTCTTCCGGGACAGCCGGAGGATTTTCTGGCTGCAGATGCTTTCGATGGTGCTGGTGATCGGGACCTGTCTGCTGCTGATTCCCCGTTGGGGTTTGTCCGGCAGTTTAATCAGTATCGCTCTGGGCAAACTTCCTGCCCTGTTTCTGGGTGGATTTTATATCCGTGAACATCTGCGGGAGATTGCCCGTGAAGAGCAGATTCGGAAATTGCAGGAACCACTTCCCGAGCGAATGGCGGCCTGATGGATCAGACTGTTGAGGACAAGACCATGCGAATCCTGAAGAAAATCATGACCAGATGCTGGCAAGCCTGTCTGCTGGCCCAGTCTCGCGAGAAGTACGCTCGCTCATTGGGTGTCAGGCTTGGGAAACAGTGTCGACTGATTGGTGTGAACTCACGCACCTTCGGATCGGAACCCTATCTGATTTCACTGGGTGATCATGTGGAAATCACAGATGGCGTACGATTCATTACTCACGATGGAGCAGTCTGGGTTGGTCGCGATGCTCATCCTCAACTGGATGTGATCAAGCCGATTCAGATTGGCAACAATGTCTTCATCGGGATGAATTCGATTCTTCTTCCC
>JAGQQT010000206.1 GCA_020426065.1 Planctomycetaceae bacterium
AATCGTTTTCGCAATCTCATACATCTGCTCGTGCAGTTCCTCCATGAAGGACTCAGATCGCTGACGTATTTCTGGACGTCTTAACGGCGAATGCAATGAGTATTTCAGCTTCTGTTCGTAGAGTTCGACGCCGAGTTGATAGTTGCCTTTAGCATTCGGCAGCAGTTCTTTTTCCAGCCATTCCTGATGCTTGTGCACGGCAGAGGTTGCGAGTTCAATAGCATTCAGTAATTCTCGACGCTCTATATCCGGCAACTGATCGAGTTGCGGAACCACGAAGTTTTCAATTGACTTGAGAACGCCCCGGTTTTGTGCGAGAGCAGTTTTGGCGTGCACTGCGGGGACACGTTTCGGGTCGAGTGTTTCACGCACCTGACTGAGAAAACGGGGAAACTGCTGCAGCCTTTTTCCTACGTTATGTAACCTCTCGCTGACAGGGGCAAAGTCTCTTGCCATCAGACTGTAAACGGCGCTGCCGGTGATTTCGGTGTACTCAAGCGGATTCCAGGCCCATTCCTGCAGGGTCTGCTGCTCCCATTTCTGAGATTCGACTGAATGCTTCATCAGAGCATAATCGACTTGATTTTCTCTCGACAGCTTACTGCGGTCGATTGCTTTTAGCGCCTCTTCAATTTTCACAAACCAGTGGAGTTTTCTCTGACGCGCCTGTTCCCCGACGTCATCGAGCTGATCATCGTACCGATGATCGCCTAGATAGGTTGCCTTGACCGGAGAGAACGCGGGAAACTCTTCGATGTATTGCTTGCCCAGAGTTTCGAATTTGTCGTTTTCGGATGTTGGCTGTCCATGACCAGTGACTGGCAGGCAGAGAACGAGAGCGCAGATCAGCCCAGCAGAAAAGAAATACGAAATGTCAAAAATAGTCATTTGGATTAACCTTCAAAATAAAATCCGTTTGCTACTCTCGGAATGTTGGTGGCGTTAGGAATTGCTAGACACACCATTCAATAATCTTCATGAAGTTTCAATGCTTCACATGGTCACTGACCGGGAAGAGAACCAGAACTGATCTGATGATTCCCGTGGGCTCAGAAGCCGAGAGCCTCTAAAAGTTATCTCAAAACGTCAGGTTGTACAGTAACCTGGTTCGATAGTTGCACGAGAAGGAGCTACGGGAAGGAGGCTTGTTCATGACCTCGGTGTTAAAAATTGTTATCTGTTGAAAATTTCATCTATAACAGCCAGCAGTCACACTACTCTGACAACAGAATTCTGGCCCGCGCGTGCCATGATATCTGAACAAGCTACCACATTCTCTCACACCGCTCGTTGCGAATACTTATTCCGCAACCCACCCAGCTGCATTGTTCGCCCTCTATCGCGTCATGAGCTTATCTGTTCGTTACTCAGCTGGGGGGAATTCAGGGTCACCTGTCGGACTCATGAAGGCGTAAGTCATTGCCGGGAAATAATTAGCGGATTTTATCGTGCGAGTCTGGCGTTTATCATGTCCCTCACAGAAAGTCTTCTCTGCCCAGTTTTCTTGTAAGGATTCTCTTGTTGGTGGATGATAACTCTCAGGAGTGACCACTTGCCAGAGTTTCCAGAGACTAGTAACAGCCTGATTGCCCGAGTTAAAGACCTTGGGGATGGTGAGTCATGGGCCGAGTTCCTCAGGATTTATCAGCCAGTCGTGTATCGCATGGCCCGGCGGAGGCAATTGCAGGACGCTGATGCTCAGGACGTAATGCAACAAGTGTTTCTGTCGATCGCACGGTCCATTGAGGGTTGGCAGCCCGGAGAGGGGCAACCGCCATTTCGAGCCTGGTTGACGACGATTGCCCGCAATGCGATCACGAAGGCACTGGTTCGGCGGCCTCGCGATCGGGCGACCGGCACGACTTCGGTTGTCGAGTTTCTGGAGAATCAGCCGGAGGTACAAATTACCAACAGTGAAGTTGTGGTGGAATCACAACGAGAGATCATCCGTTGGGCGGCGGAACAGATTCGTGCCGAGTTCAGCGAAGAGATCTGGCAGCTTTTTCAGCTGACATCCATAGAAGGCATTCAGATTGGAGATGTGGCGAGTACCAGCGGACGATCCGTCGGTTCCATCTATGTCGCACGTTATCGGGTGATTGCACGACTGAAGGAAAAAATTCAGGAAATGTCACAGCATTGGGGTCTTCAGGAGTGGCGTTCATGATTCAGAACCAGCAGGATGCCTGTTTGACCGTTGAATTGATGGAGCGTCTGGCTCACGGAGAGTTCCAGGCGACAGAGTTGGCGATTATTGAGAAGCACATCGAATCCTGTGAGCACTGCCAGAGCCTGCTGGAGTCAGTGTCGCTCGATGTTCACTGGCACAATGATGTTCTTCCTGTATTGCGAAATCCTGTCGACAACGATGGCATTCACAGCGATAAGAAAGACGATGGTCGTGATGATCAGGGGCTGGAGTCGCTGCTGAAGCTGCTTGGTCCAACGGATGACCCACACAAACTTGGCCGCATTGGGACCTACGAAGTGGTTGGTGTCATTGGACGCGGTGGTATGGGAGTTGTGTTTAAGGCGTTTGATGCGGCTCTCAATCGGTTTGTGGCGATCAAGATGTTGCTGCCTCATCTGGCTGCCTCAGGGGCCGCCAGAAAACGATTTGCCCGGGAAGGCCAGGCGGCGGCAGCGGTCATCGATGATAATGTCCTGCCCATTTACAGCGTAGCTGAATGGCAAGGTGTACCGTACCTCGTGACACAGTATTCGCGGGGAACAACGCTTCAAAAGCGGATTCAGGATCAAGGCCCGCTGGAACTGAAAGAGATCTTGCGGATCGGGATGCAGGTAGCACGTGGCCTGGCGGCGGCCCACGCACAAGGTCTCGTCCACCGTGACGTAAAACCCTCCAACATCCTCCTGGATGGAACTGTTGAGCGGGCTATGCTGACCGACTTCGGCCTGGCTCGGGCGGTTGATGACACCAGCATGACCCGTACCGGAATCATCGCAGGGACTCCGCAGTACATGTCTCCTGAACAGGCGCGTGGCGGCACGGTGGACTCCAAGTCTGATCTCTTCGGACTTGGCTGCGTGATGTACGCCATGTGTACCGGGCGTCCTCCCTTTCGAGCGGAGAACAGCTACGCTGTCTTACGATTGATTACTGACGAAGAGCCTCACTCAATCCATGAGATCAACCCGGACATTCCTGACTGGTTGTGCCGACTGATCGCCCGATTGATGGCCAAGTCGCCGGACGAACGTTTCGCTTCGGCTGCCGAAGTCGCTGACTTGCTGGAATCGTGTCTGGCCCATGTCCAACAGCCAACGGTCACTCTATTGCCAGAGCCATTGCGTAACACTCAGTCCGTGAACGAGCGTAAGGCCACCCGCCGCTGGTTGACAGCTATCGGAGTCATGTTGATTGGATTGGCTGTACTGTTTGGTTTTGTGATCAGCTTTCAATCACAGGATGGGACGTTGTTGATCGAAAGCTCTGTGGATGACATCACCGTGCGAGTTTCGCAAGGAGACACTGTCGTCCGCAGATTGACCGTCACGAAAGCCGGTACGAAGATCAATGTGGCGGCGGGCAGCTATATAGTTGCCATTGAAGGTGACGTTGATGGAATTGCCATCGAGAATGACAAAGTGAATCTCAGACGAGGCGGTACGGAGATTGTCAAACTGACTTCTCATCGCCCCGCTGAAATAACGATGCCACCAGCGGAATCAGCAATTACCCAGCAGGCGACCCAGAAACTTCTTCAACAAATCGTTGAAAGGACAATTCTGTATGTCACCGATGTTCGAGCCGTTGGCCAGGTGCTGTACTTCACACTTCATCAGCGGAATCCTCCAAAAGATGCGCTGGGGCTACTTGAGATTCAGTTACATTGCGAGAAGCCCATGCCCTTCCTCTGGACTGGTCCTGCTCCGGATGCCGCGACGGTTGTCAGCCCCCAGCACACGTTGCCCTCGATCGGAACTGGATTTCCCCTGATTCCGCTGCCGTTCGCTGCCGAGGGACACAAAGTGGCATTCATCTTCCCGGACAATGACTCTGCCGTTGTGGCTGGTAAGCAACTGGCCGCGATTGGAGACCAGTCACTACTCGACGCACAGCGCCGGGTCAACTCCATCGAAGGCAGACTTCACGACGACGGAATCATCTTCGGTGAGCACGCTGCGATTGGCCGGTACACGACCGAGTTTCGCCTCCTGACTCAGATGGATCCGGCACCATCGGTCAATCACCAGCTCTCACGATTTATGCCTGCCACATGGCTGGACATGTATGTCTCCATACTGACCAATCCGATTTCCGCAAAGCGTTATCAACTGATGGAGGCCCAGCAGCAACAGGTTCTCAAGCTCCACTCGGAGTTCAAGATGAAGGCAACACCGACGAACCGCCACGAGTTGACGATAGGAACCCAGATTGCGATCCAGAATGTGCTGACTCCAGAGCAGGATCAGCAGGTGCAGCGCGATATCTTCGTCGCCTGGAATATCAACAAATTCCGAGATGCGAAAATCCTGGATCAACTTCATGTTAATGATGCACAGCGGAACCAGATTGACTCGCTTTGGAAGGCGATGTCACAAAAGACTCAAAAATCCGTTGTCGGCGAAGTCGACATTGCGGCAGAGCGACAACGACTCTTCGACGAGATCCTCGGACTTCTGACTCGCGAACAGCAACAACAGTTTGTGAGAGTGCATCAGGAGCGTGTTTTTGATTCCCGGATACCACCACAACCCGTTGAAATGATACCCGCACCGTTCGACGGAGACGTTCGCACTCCCATTGTCCCCATCGAAACTCATATTGCCGTCGCACTTCCGACAATCAATTGGCGACAGCTCTACATGGGACGAGCGATGGAGCCGCAGTTGGCCAAGTGGCATCAAATCACGTCGGAGCAGCAGCAACGCATCTACGCGATTTCCCAAGACTTTCTGCGAGACGCAACACCTGTCACGCGGAACGCTGAAGAAAGACGTGCTCAATCGGCAATCCAGGCTCTCTTGACGGTTGAACAGGATCAATTGTTGCGGAGAGAGATTTGGCTGGCAGTCAACGCCACCAGGCTCAGAGCACCAGCCACGCACGTTCAGCTTGGACTGGAACCACAACAGCGCCAACAAATCGAAGAAGCCTGGAGCAAGTTCTCTGAAGAGGTCCGGCAGAATAACGGCTGGCTGGCAGATGGGACAGATTCGCACCGGGGAATCTTCGATGACACCTTCGCGGTGCTGACCACGGAACAGCGAGAGCTCTATCTCCTCAAGTTACAGGACCCGGTCTTTGATTCTGGGTTCCAGCCGCATCCCATGACGGGATCACATGTCGCGACGGAAACGCAAGCACCTGCTGACGCTCGATTGGTTGATATCCTGAAGCTCAGACTTGAAAAGCAGAAACAAGCATATCCCCTGCTCGATCAGGTCCGCGAGGACATGAAAACGCTGGATGGTGGCGGCCTGCAGATTCTCGAAAACACCGTCAAAACGGACCTCGCCGAGTATACAGCGGAACATCCAGATCTGGCCCAGGCGTTTGAAAGTTGGCAGAGCGATTACCGCTATGTCCATCGAGCCAAGGAAGCTGTATCTCTTATGTGTGGAGATGATGAGCGTAAGCCGCTGATGCTCGGCGTTGCGAGAATCCTGATGGAGGGGGATCTCAAAGGGAAGGATGAACCCAAGCTGGATGGATTGCGATCTCAACTCGGAGATAACCCGACCGACACTCAACTGCTCCAGTTTGTTCAGGATGCGTTCAAGGAGAAATTGCCAGAGTTGACCCGACGCCTGAGTGAAAGTAGTGAACGCGTGCCGCATACGAGCGTTCATGAAGAGCATTTGAAAGCGGCGGAAGAGTTACAGACTGAGTACCTGATGATGCAGCTCTATTACGGAGCGGCAACCAACGAAAAAACGAGTCCCGTTAAAGCGATTGAACGATTGCTGAGTGATCCAACGCCCGAGTTGATGGAATCCGTCGAACTGGCCTCGGTCACGAAGCCCGTCGCGGCAGATCGGGTGATTGTGTTTCAAGGCCAGCGGTTCAAAGTCGAACTGCGTCCGGGCGAAACACAAATCGTCAGATTGCCAGAGGGAACCAGGAAGTTTACGTGGAATTCAGGAGACGTTTCCGAAGTCATCGGCGATGAAGATGCGAAGCAGATTTTCACATTTGTGATCTGCGACCGGACCCAGGATGGAACCGTCTCGTGGCAACTCTTTGGTCAGAAGTTTTAAAGACACAGCTGCAACGATGAGACACTGGTAGCCGCATTCATTCTATTTAGATTACAACAAGACGAACACAAGGAATCTATTCCATGAAGTTTCTCAGTGCATCCCTCATCGTTGCCTCGGGAGCTGCGATCATTGTCTCTTCGCAGCAGAGCGCGGCGGCCATCATGAATGCGACTCACAACTCTGGTTTCACACAGAGTGGAGTCATGATTGGTTTGGGCGTCATCGTTGTCGGAATCCTCGGCTGGGCGGTTCTGCTGATTTCGGACTGGATTGAGACACCGATTCCGCACCAAAACCAGGACTCCAAAGGGAAATGACATGTTACACCAGGCCTGGAGTGACGGCAGCTTCTTCCCGATTATCAATCGATCCGCTGCTTCACAATTGGAACCCGAGGCGACGTTGATCTGGACTGTAGACGCCGGCAGTTGGCTGGAAGCAATGACCAAGTACCACGAATGGCGCGGCTGGAAGCCGTATGTGTCCCTTGATGACGATCCCGTTGCCTACACAGCAGAAGACGAAATCGAAGCTGTACGTCTTCTTGCAATTGATGAAGGAATTGCTGGCAATGCCACCAATACTTTGACAGGCAGGAACAATACGGCAAAGAGAGATACTCGTAATGCATGAAACACAGAACGACAAATTTGGATCGCAATATGTAGCCTGGCTGACGTTTGCATTTTTCATTGTCGCTGGAATCGTTGTCTACGTTTTCACGACAGCCAATCCAAATTCAGCGTTGGGAATGCTGATGCGAGGGCGTCCGTTGCCTGGAGTGAACCGTGTGCAGCCCTACCCGACATCATCCCTGAAACCTGATGAGTTTCGTCTCACCGTCAGTCACGTTGTCGATAATTCTGATCAACTCCTGGTTCATCTGACAATCGATACCTTGCAGCCGCAGTGGCATGAAATTTCATCGAGGGGGACACTCTGGCTGGGCCAGAATGTTGGGAAGGCAAGTTC
>JAGQQT010000207.1 GCA_020426065.1 Planctomycetaceae bacterium
AATCCCGGATCACTCCTGTGTGGTGAGCCCATAAGTTCAAATTTAACGCAGTATCAATCACCCAGTGCGAATTCACTGATCGACAAGGCGAACCCAGAAATGCCGATCCATACACCACATCGTACTCGCCGGTGGCTGGCTGGTTGCTGTGTGCTTCTGTTTCTGATTGCGATTCCGCAGGCAAACTGCATTGCCGCGGGGACGGACTTCTCCTTCGCCGGGTCGGATTTGAATGTGGATATTTCCACCAAATGGGCGGGAGGTCGAGATGGTGGTTACTTCCCGATCCGACTGCGGATTCGGAATACCGGACCAGCGCGGGAACTCAAAATAGATTTTCAGTCGACAGGCGGTTATGGCCCGATCCCCAATGTTTCCCGGCAGGTAGTGATCGAACAGAATCAGGTGCTGCGGACTTCACTCCTGATCCCCCAGGTCTCCTATGGCAACTCCGGCAGACTCCGAATTTCGGAGGGAGGTCGGGTGATCAAGGGGATGGAACGGTCCATTTCCCTGGCTGATGTGGCCGACACTTATGACCGGGGCATTACGCTGCTCATCATCAGCGATCGAGTTGCGGATGCAGATAATTTCGACAAAGCCGCTCAGATGATGGCCAGCACAGTCTCCTCCGGTGGTTACTACCATGGGAGTAATTTCTATGAAAATGTCGATCCGGAAGGATTACCGGATTCCTGGGTCGCCTATACCGGAATTGATCTGATCGCGATTACCAAAAGTGCGTTCACGAAGTCGGTTTCGGATGAAACCCGGGCAGCGCTGCTGCAGTGGGTTCATTCGGGTGGAAGTCTGTTGATTTACAGTATGGAAGCCCCACTCCAGGAAGATGCGGAAGTCAATTCGCTGGTTGGCTGGGATCAGCGGGCTATGGTTGGTAAGGAATGGGATCAGGCTCAGACAGGTGGATTTCAACACCTCAACCTTGTCGACCCCTCTGACGGAACGACAAGTGGACCGGAAGATCTCAGCGAAGGGGAAGTCTGGCCGGTGAATTCGAAGTCCTTCGCGCTCAGAAATTATGGTCTGGGACAGATCTGCTATTTTGCCGGAAATCCTTTTCCGGGGACCGTTTCTCACTGGACCTGGTTGTTAAAACACCTGGGTGGAAACGAACGGTTGTTCTGGATTCATCGTCATGGTTTCAGTGCCCGTCGAGGCACTCCCAGCTTTCTCAAGTTTCTGATTCCCAGTGTGGGGCGAGTGCCGATCGTAGCATTTCTGATTCTGATCACGCTCTTTACGATCCTGATTGGCCCGGTCAATTATGCGTATTGTGTCCGCAAGAAACGATTATCGTTGCTGCTGCTGACCGTGCCGCTGCTGGCATTTGGCTCCAGTCTGGTGCTGGTGACCTATTCAACGATTGCTCATGGTTTCAATGTGAAATCACGCGAACGCAGCGTGACCTGGCTTGATCAGAAAACCGGCACCAGTATAAGCGTTTCCCGTGTGGCCTATTATGCTGGCATGGCACCCTCACAGGGCTTGAGCTTTGAACCAACTACGGCCGTCTATCCGATCTGGGCTTCCGATCCAGCCGTGGAATCTGCGCGGGTCAACTGGAGTGATCGTCAGTTGTTTCCGGGTGGCTGGCTTCGCTCCCGTACCAGGACCCAGTTTTTGACTGTCTCACAACGGGAACAGCGGGGACGTGTGGTTCCCAAGCTGACATCGGCAGAGCAGGGGAAGGGGAGTGTGGCAAACGGTCTGGAATGGCCCATTCATCTGCTGGTTCTGAAGGATGAGAACGGAAAAATCTGGGTCGGCAAAAAAATTGCTGCCGGCGCTGAAGGGCAACTTGTTCCGGCTGAAGACTCGGTCTCAACCGAGATTCGCAATTACCTCAGTCCCAATGTCCTGGAACTTCCAGACGGAGTCAGTGAGCAGGATGCCTATTACGTGGTTTCCTCCTCGCGTCGCTATTACGGATACAATCAAAACCTGGGGGACATCTACAAAGAGAGTCTGCAGGAAGAACTGTTTACGGCGCTCAACAATTCCAGTGGTTTTCGAAATGTACTGAAAAACAATTCTTACTTTGCAATTCTGGATCAGTCACCCGACCTGGACCTGGGACTCGACAAGACTCAGTCACAGCTTTCGGTCCATCTGTTGATGGGGTTTTATTGATCCGTTCCGGATTTGAATAATCTGTTTCCTCACTGGCGGTAGCCTGTTTCATGAATGATTCTGATTCCACTGTTGATCAACACCTCGACCTGAATACTTCAGAACCGGAAGGCGAACAGGCTGCGGTTGCAACGGCAACTGCTCCCGAACGGAAGCCGGTCCTGGAAATCCGGAATCTGCACCGGTTTTTCGGGAAGCTGAAAGCCGTCAATAACGTCAGCTTCACAGCTTATCCCGGTCAGGTCATGGGATTCATCGGCCCCAACGGTGCCGGCAAAACCACAACGATGAGAATCATCGCCACGCTCGACCTGCCAACAGCCGGGGATGTGTTTGTCTGTGGACATTCGGTGGTGGATGATCCGGAAAAAGTCCGCTCAAAACTGGGCTTCATGCCGGACAGTTTCGGCAAGTACTCCAACATGGATGTCGTGGAGTATCTCGATTTTTTCGCCCGGGCTTATGGCTTCCAGGGTCAGGAGCGAAAAGATGCGATTGAACGCGTGCTGATTTTCACAGAACTGCGAAAACTGGCTGACAAACCGATCAATTCCCTTTCCAAGGGGATGTCTCAGCGGTTGGGACTGGGGCGGACCCTGATCCACGATCCCCAGGTTCTGATTCTCGATGAACCGGCCGCGGGACTGGATCCTCGTGCCCGTGTTGAATTGCGGGAGTTGATCCATCTGCTGGCGACCGAGCTCGATAAGACCGTCCTGATCAGTTCTCATATTCTGACCGAACTGGGGGAAATCTGTGATTCTGCGGCGATCATCGAAGCCGGGAAAATTCTGATTCATGGTTCAATTGAAGATCTGAAGCGGCATCGTCCGCGCAAGAAGGATCAGGAAACCGGACTGCAGGCCCTGGCCGTTTCGGTATTGAGCCGTTCTAACGACCTGAGATTGTGGTTACTCGAACAGCCTTACGTCAGCAGTGTGGCTCCCGCTGCACATCGCATCGTCTTCGAGTTCTCCGGCGATGAAGGTGAGAAGGCTTCTCTCCTGAAAAAGATGATTGGCCAGGGATTTGAAGTGACGGAATTTGCCGGCAAATCAGAAACGCTGGAGGATGCCTTCATGTCGATCACGGAAGGAATCGTCCAATGAACCGGGCCGCTTCAGGCGATCAGGCCGGGACCAGCTGGCTGGATCGTCTGGAGGAGATGCTCTATTCGGATCGGCTGAATCCGGTGTTCTCGCGCGAGTTGCGGCGGATGGTCAAAAGCCGGACTTTTGCGATCACGTTTCAGCTGGTCCTGCTGCTTTGCTGGCTATCGTATCTGGCACTCGTTTTGAATACCAGCACCGGTTCCTGGTATATGGAGCAGGGGCTGACATTCTGCAGTTACCTGTTTGTAATTCTGGCACTCTCCAGTTGTCTGGTCATTCCCGTTGTCCTGTTCGCCCTGGCAGCGGAAGAACGACAGGAATCGACTCTGGAAATGGTGGTGACAGCAGGCATCACACCCGAGCAGATTCTCAGTGGTCTTCTCTCGATTGGCATGCTCCAGGCTTTGCTTTACGCCAGTGCGATTCTGCCGTTTATTGCCATCAGCTATGTCATGCAGGGGGTCGATCTGCTGGCCCTGTTACTGACATTCGGATTAACCCTGTTTGGATCGCTGGCATCCTCCGTAATGGGAATGACTCTCGGAGCTTGTGTGCGTGGTCCCACGACCCGGGCGATCCTGGGCGGACTGAATGTACTGGGGAGTTTTATTCTATTTATCCTGACGGCCTCCTGTGCCCAGTTCATGCTTTATCAGTTTGACGATTTGCCCTCGATCATGGCGGGTGGAGTTTGTGTGCTGGCCTTTCTGGCTCCCATTCTGGCAATTCTGCTCGGACTGGCCATCAATCATCTCCGCATGACCGATCCCATGATCAAACCTTACCGGGTCTTGCTGGATGAAAACGGGGATGTCAAAAAGTTCATTCCGCGTTACCAGAACTCCGGGTACCAGTCTGCCCTCACTGAAGAAGAGGTGATCCGCGAGATCACGAACAGGTAATGCTGTTTCAATCTCAGTGATGCGAGCCAGATTGAATCGATTCCCGCTCCTTCTCACGTTACAATCAGGTTGTGCAGTGAGTCTGGAACTGCCTGACAAGTCCCAGCCGGACAGACCGTGAGATGAGTGATGAAGATCATTCCCGTGCTCGATATCCTGAATGGTCAGGCAGTGCATGCAATCGGCGGGAATCGTTCTGCTTATCATCCGCTGCAGTCCAGTTATTGTGAATCGCACTGCCCCTGCGAAATTGCTGCCGCCACGCGAAAATCCACCGGACTCTCAAACTGGTATGTGGCAGATCTGGATGGCATCGTCCATCAGAAGAGAAACGATCGTCTTCTGGACCGACTGGCAGCAGAAGTAGATTCCCTCTGGCTTGACCTGGGAATTGAAGATGTTGAGGATCTGTTTGCCGTGCCCCTGCATTGCGACCGAAGACGGATGATTCTGGCGACAGAGTCCTTGAAAGATTCTTCCGTGCTGGAAGCGGCCACTGCCATGAAAGATCCTGCCACCCTGACGTTCTGCCTGGATCTGATAGATGGCCAGATTCGTGCTCCAGCTGGAGCGTGGGGAAACCGGGATGCGATCGAAATCGTCAGCTTTGCCCTGAATTCTGGCGTGTCGGAAGTCATCGTGCTGGATGTGGCGGATGTGGGTGAGGATCGTGGGCCGGGTACTTTGGAATTATGCCTGGCACTGCGGAAAGAATTTCCCCAGGCCCGACTGGTTTCCGGTGGAGGATTTCGCACGCCAGAGCATCTGAACAGGGCCGAACAGTCTGGCCTGGATGCAATTCTGGTCGGCACAGCCATTCATCAGCAACAGCTCAAACAGGATGATCTGCTGCGTTATGTCTGACAGACAACTCCGTCAGGATTTCTTTTTCTCAGGCAGCGGCTCGAATACCAGCGGATGATCCGATTCAGGATCGGCTACGCGCAGATAGAGTTTACCATCCAGCAGATCTTCCAGCAGCGAGCCACACAGCTCATAGCGCCAGCCGCGAGCCAGTCTCGGCTGGGCAACACTTTTCGGATTGGAGTACCAGCGGGCAAATTCTCTGAGATCATTGGCCGTTGCCACCATCGCTGGAGAGAGATCAGACTCCGCACAGCAATTCGCCAGAGCGATCGCCAGTAACTTGCTCAAGACATGTTCTTCCTGCTTGGACCCATCCATTTCGGGTGGTTTGAGTTTGGCAGGCCAGTCAGATTTTGGACGCTCAGAGGACTTGTTGATTACCTCAACCAGTTCCTCTGCATGTTTGCGGTAGCTGCCACGCTGCATATCGCGTGTGGCCATTACCTCTTCTTCGGTTCGGGGATGTCGATGAGCCAGGTCAACCATCAGGTCATCGCGCAAGATGTTTCTGAGTGGGCGATTGGTTTCCTCTGCAATTCTCTCTCTCCAGAGGAACAGATCCTGAACGATCGCCAGCTCCACTCCGGACAGCTTCGAAACTTTGGGAAGCTTCGTCCAGGCTTCACTGCGAGTGCGTTGCGTTTCAATCAGCCCGTTCACAAACTGCAAACACTCTTCACTGGCCCATTCAGTTCGTCCCCGCTGCTTCAGACGCCGATCCTGTTTTTTGGCAATCTCGATCAGATAGCGGACATCTTCCAGAGCGTATTCGATCTGACGATCGGTGAGGGGACGTTTGGCCCAGTCGGTGCGGGTTTCCTTGCCGTGAATTTTTTTCTTCATCACCTTCTGCACGATTGCAGAATAGGAAAGCGGAAATCCCCGGCTCAACAGCCCCTGTACAATCTGAATGTCAACCAGATTTCCGGGAGCTTTGCCGATCGCGTGCCAGCAGAACAGGATTTCTTCCCGCCCCCCGTGAATGATGATCCGATTCGACTCGTTGGCCATCAGTTCCCACCAGGCGGTCAGGTCCAGACCTTCCAGTGGATCGACAGCGACAGTTTCTTTGGCCGTGGCAAACTGCAGCAGGCAGAGTTTCGGCCGATACGTGTGTTCCGACACGAATTCCGTATCGAAAGCGATGACTGGGCTTTTCTGCAGTCGCTCACAGAGGGCATCAAAATCTGACTGCTGGCTGATCAGTGCGGTCATGGGGAGGTGGGTCATTCCAGGAAATCATGTGGTGCCTGTCAAGAAGATATGGTATCGCCTGTCTGGCCGGATGAAAATCATAGCTGCATTTCTTCTGCAGGTCAGGCAATTCTACATTCTTGACGAGGTTTCAATTCCCAGGAGTTCCATTCCCTGTCTGATGACTCGGGCCGTCAGATGGCATAATCTCAAGCGGCTTTGCCGGACTGATTCGTCTTCCATTTTGACAACCGGACACTGATCGAAAAACGCACTGAATTTCTTGGCGGTCTCGTACAGATAGTTCGTCAGCAGATTCGGGCGATATTCCTGGGCACAGTTGATCAGGGCTTCTTCAAATCGCAGCAGTTGCAGGGCCAGAGCCCGCTCGGCCGGGTGATCCAGCTGCCAGTTGTTGGTTCCGGTGGCGAGTTGTTCCGGCTCGATTCCTGCTTTCCGGAAGATCCCTCCCACCCGGGCATACGCATACTGCATGTAGGTGGCGGTATCTCCGGTCATGGAAAGCATTTTGTCCCAGTCGAAGACATAATCACTCTCACGATTGTGATGCAGGTCGGCATATTTGATGCCCCCAATGCCGACGATCTCGGCAATCTTCTCCCGCTCAGCCTGATCCAGCTCGGGACCATTCGGCTTGGCATCATCGTTATCGCTGACAATCTTTCCTGCCCGGGAAACCGCTTCATCCAGCAGACTCTCCAGTCCGACCGCATCTCCCGCTCTTGTTTTGAACGGTTTTCCATCCGATCCCATCACGGTGCCGAAGGAGATATGCTGCAGATCAACCTGTTTCCAGCCCCAGAGCCGGGAGGTTTCAAACAGCATCCGGAAATGTTCACTCTGCCGATCATCGACCACATACAGAATCTGGTCCGCTTTCCATTCCTCGCAACGATACCGAATCGTGGCCAGATCGGTTGTGGCATAGG